>NZ_LPVS01000061.1:0-176386 GCF_014843905.1 Mesorhizobium silamurunense
AGGCGCCGAGTGCCTTCGCCAAGTTGAAGCTAGGGTCGATGCTGAGCGCCTCGTTGGTGAGCCGGCGCACGTCGGCAAAGCCTTCGCGTGTCATGCTGTAGAAGCACGGCAGCGCGCGAAGGTAGAGGTCGTAGGCGCTGATGTAGTCGGTCGGCTTCATGCGCGCCTGCTTGATCTCCTCCAGCCGGATGCTCGGCTCGACAGCGCCGACAACGCTCTCGGTCACCTTGTCCTGCAGGTCGAAGATGTCGCTCACGTCGCCTTCGAAGCGGTCGGTCCAGACATGGTGTCCGCTGATCGCGTCCACCAACTGCCCACTGATGCGCACCCGCGATCCGGCTCTGCGGATGCTACCTTCGAGCACGTAGCGGACGCCCAGCTCGCGCCCGACCTGGCGCAGGTCCACCGCCCGGCCCTTGTAGGTGAAGGACGAGTTGCGGGCGATCACGAAGAAGGAGTTCACCCGGCTCAATCCCGTAATGATGTCCTCCACCAGCCCGTCGGCGAAGTATTCCTGGTCGGGGTCGCCGCTCATGTTGGTGAAAGGCAGAACCGCGATCGAGGGTTTTTCGGGCAGGGGAGGCGGTGCAGCCACCGAGGCGCTGGCGTCGGTCTCGACGCGGTAGGCGCGCACAGGCCGCTCGATGTTCTTGAGGCGCAGGTTGCCGAGCGGCGTGAAGCCGCAGTCGAGCTTGCCCTGAAGGTGGTCGTAGGCGGTGCCCGAGACGACCACGGTGCCGGGATCGGCGATGCTTTCGAGACGGGCGGCGATGTTGACCCCGTCGCCGTAGAGGTCGCCGTCCTCCTCGCAGACCACGTCGCCGAGATTGACGCCGATGCGGAAGCGAATCCGCTCTTCCTTGGGCGTCTCCGCCTCGTGTTCTGCCAGGGCCTGCTGGATCGCCATCGCCGAGGTCACCGCGTTAACGACGCTCGCGAACTCGCACAGCATGCCGTCGCCGGTGAGCTTCACGATCCGACCCTGGTGCTCGGAGACCAGCGGTTCGAGGAGGTCCTTGCGGTAGATCTTCAGCCGCTCGAGCGTGCCGCGCTCGTCGCGCTCCGTCAGGCGCGAATAGCCGACCACGTCGCAAGCCAGGATCGCTGCGAGGTGGCGCTGCGTGGTCATTGCACCGCTCAGCCAAGCGCCTGCACGCGGGCCGCCCCGCGTCCATGTCCTGCCAACTTCCAGACGCCTCACGTGCATGGTATCCATCTCTCCCAGTCTCCGCCCGTCGCCGATACAGAACGGAGAACGCAGCTTGACCTTGTCTTCACGAGATTTCGCTATTCCGCTTGCGAGGCGTGGAGCGTTCCAGTCGCCGCGCCAACAGCCAACCGACGACACGCCCACGCAGCCTCTGGGGACGCTGACACGCCACTCCCAGAAGGCCGGAGATATTTCCTGCCCTGTGTAACCGGTTGACGCCACCGTGGCGGTTCTTTTGTATCGGGCATCACACCAGACGTTGTGCGTGACGCGCTGGCTGAGCTCGCGTCGCTCAATGCGCAGATCGAAAGCTCAAGACCGAGGGACCGGCGAAAGTCGAATTGGAGCGCCAGCGTCGTCGTGACGATGCTGTTGAGACCGCACTGCGCGACTCGCTCAGCAAGGCGGGCGTCAAACCGACTCCATTTGTTGGGAAATTTTTGGTGCCGCTTGCGTGACTCGAACACGCGACCCCATCATTACGAATGATGTGCTCTACCAACTGAGCTAAAGCGGCCCGGGAAGCCCTTGGGCTTCCAAGATGCGCCGGTTGATAGACTCAACCGCCAGCTAATTCAAGATGGGTGCGGCGAAATCCGGTGCCTATGCGCGGCAATTTCGGTTGGTTGCTGCCCCACGACAACCTTCGGCGCCCGCCACAGCGGCTCGCAGGCCCGTTGGCGGGCTGGCGTCCGGTCCGCCGGGGTTGATCCGGCGGCGGCGACAAAAAATGTTGATTCTTCAACAAAAAACGCCGAAATGGGCGTTGGATGCGTCGGCTAGGCAGCCGCTCGTCCGTTGATTGATTGGTCGCCTGCGGCTAACGATCGATAACTGTGAGCGAACGCGCAGAGGGAGCTCGCTTGGACGCCATCGAGAAAGCGATCCGCAACGCCTTCGAGAAAGGCAATGCCGAGGACAGGGCGTTTCGCGAGAAGGTCTATCGCTCGGCCTTTGCCGCGCTGGACCGCGTCCTGCAGGCCAATCCGAACGTGACGGTGGAGGCCGCCATCAATCGCCGCAAGGCGGTGCAGGCCAAGATCACCGAGATCGAGTCCGAATTCCTGCCGGCCGTCCACGCAGTCCCGGACGTCACACTCCCGTCCGAGAGCGGCACGCCCGCCGGCAACGCCGCGCCCGCGCCCTCGGTCGATACGCCGACCCAATCTTCCGCGCCGTCGGTGGATGCGACGCGAGGTCCCGACCAGGCAGCGCCGTCGCCGTCGATCACTTTCGATGGTCCGGTGCAGCCCGATGCGTCGGATGCGCCGCGCTCGCGCGTGCTGCCCCGCGTGCCCGACATCATGCCGGACGAGGCGCTTCCGAACGCGCCGACCCTCGACGATTCTCCCGGAGCGTCCGTCGGCAACGGCGCCGAAGTGGCGCCGGACCGCGATGAACGGCGGATCAGGGGGCGGCGCCTGCCGCTCACCGCCATCTTCGTCGTGGCGACGCTGCTGGCGGCCGCCGGCATCGGCCTCTATTTCGCGAAACAGACCGGCGTCTTCAAGACGGCGGCTGAGCTCAACACCGGTCCGCCGGAGCCCACCCCGACGCTGGAAGACGAAGACTCCTCACAGCCGGGCGAAACCGAGTCGCCGCAAAAGCCCGGCGAGGCCGACCAGTCGAAGAACTGGATCAACGTCTTTTCGCCCGCCGATCCGACCCATGTCAGCACCCCGTCCGACGCCGGCGCCGACGTGATGAAGGACGACACCGGCCAGTTCCTGCGCATCCGATCCGGCGCATCCGGCTCGGCCATCGCCTTCGACGTCGGCCAGGGCGTGCTGGAAAAGCTCGTCGGCAAGCATGCCATGTTCGACATCATCGCCCGCTCGGAAGAGGGCAAGGAGACGCAGATCTCGGTGGACTGCAATTTCGGCGAGCTCGGCGATTGCGGCCGCAAGCGCTATGCCGTCGGCCACGAGCGCAACGAATACCTGTTCGATGTGCAGTTCCCCGACAAGCATCCGGGCGCCGCCGGCACCATCGCCGTCAATTCCGACTTCGACAAGCAGGGCAAGTCCGTCGACATCTACGAGATACGCGTCTCGATAGCCGAGTAATTGCGGAAGCAATTCACGTCCAGGATCGTTCTTCCGAGGGAAGACCATGAGCGGGCGCGCATCCGCTCGTCCTGGATCGTCTGCCGCTCCCAGCACAAGAAGAGGAAGACGCGATGAACGCCGTGCACTCGAAAGAAGTCGAGGAAATTCGAGGCCTTATCGAACACTGGGCCGATGCCGTGCGCCGGAAGGACATGGACGGAATTCTGCGTCATCACGCACCGGATTTCATCATGTTCGACGTGCCGCCACCGCTGCAATCCAAGGGCATCGAGGCCTATCGGGACACCTGGCCTTTGTTCTTTGGCGCCTCCCCGCAGAAACCTGTGTTCGATGTCGTCGATCTGAAAATCACCGCCGGTACGAATGTGGCTTTTGCGATTGCATTGATGCGCTGCGTCGAGGTGAAGGCGACCGGGTCCAACGACCTGGACTTCCGGCTGACCATCTGTTTCGAGAAAATCGCCGGACAGTGGACCTTCACGCACGAGCACCACTCCGTTCCGGCTGGGGACTAGCCTTCCTGAAGCAGCGCCTGCAGCGTCTCGATACGGTCGGCCTCCGCCGCGGGCTTGTCCCAGCGCAGCCGCGAGATGCGGGGAAAGCGCATCGCGACGCCCGATTTGTGGCGCGTCGAGCGGTTGAGGCCTTCGAAGGCCACTTCCAGCACCAGGCCGTTGTTGCGGTCGGCGCGCACCGAGCGCACCGGGCCAAAACGCTCGATCGTGTTGTCGCGGACATATTTGTCGATCTGCCGCAACTCCTCGTCGGTGAAGCCGAAATAGGCCTTGCCGACAGGCACAAGCTCTTCCGAGCCCTCCGGTCCGGCCCAGACGCCGAACGTGTAGTCGGAATAGAAGCTCGAGCGCTTGCCGTGGCCGCGCTGCGCATACATCAGCACCGCGTCGACCGTGTGCGGATCGCGCTTCCACTTGAACCAGGGACCCTTCGGCCGGCCGGCGAGATAGGGCGAATCCCAGCGCTTCAGCATCACCCCTTCGATGATCGGATGCGGCGGCGCCTGCCGCAGCCGCTCCAGCGCCTGCCAATCAGGGAATTCGACCAGCGGCGAGAGGTCGAAGCGGCTAGGGTCGAGCGTCTTGACGAAGGCTTCGAGTCGGCTTCGGCGCTCGACGAAGGGGAGGCCGCGCAAATCCTCCCCGTCGATCTGCAGCGCGTCGTAGCAGCGCATGAAGGCCGGATATTGCTGCTGGATTTTTGGCGACACGCTCTTGCGGTTCAGCCGCTGTTGCAGGTCGGAAAAGGTTCCGGTCGCCTCGCGCGGATCGCCGACCAGCAGCTCGCCATCGAGCGCCGCCTCGAAATCCATCGCCGCGGCAAGGTCCGGAAAGGCGCCGGAAACATCGTCGCCGGTACGCGAGTAGAGCCGGCGGATGCGGCCCTCGCACACCGCCTGCACGCGGATGCCGTCCCACTTCCATTCCGCCGCATAGTCGGCGTGGTTGAGCTTTTCGAGATCGCCGTCGTCGACCGCGTTGGAGAGCATCACCGGCCGGAACAATGCGAGCGCGGCGCTCCTCGGTTTTTCCGCCCGTCCTTCGAGCCACGCGAAAAGCTCGGTGTAGGGCGGCGTCAGCCCGTGCCACAGCTCCTCGATCTCGACGACGTCGACTTGGCCGAGATCGGCCAGGGCCTGCTTGGCGAGCCGCGCCGAAACGCCGATGCGCAGGCCGCCGGTGACCAGCTTGATGATGGCGAAGCGCGCCGAGATGCTGGCGCTGTCGAGCAGCCGCGCCAGCACCTGCGGCCCGTCCGAGCGGCTCGCCGCCTGCAGCTTGCCGACGACCTCGGCCAGCGTCGGCGCGTGGTTCGGTATATGACCGGGCGGCTGCGGCCAGACCAGCGATACCGTCTCGGCGAGGTCGCCGACATAGTCGTAGGAATAGCCGAACAGCACCGGATCCATGCGCTCGACCACCAGCGTGCGCAGCATCGCCGGCTTCACCGCCGCGATCGACAGATCGCCGGTGATCGCGGCGAGCGCCAGCCCGCGGTCGGGATCCTCGACGCTGCGGAAATAGTCGGTGAGCAGCGTCAGCTTGCCGTTGCGCGAAGGCGTCAGCACCAGCCGGTCGAGGAGCTCAGCGAAGCGGTTCATGGACGGATGCACCACGCCAATAGCGAAAGCCGGCGCGCGGCAGGCCAGAGGGGGGTGCGAAGGATCACCACGCTGGCGACTAGCGGATCGAAAAGCATCATCAATCGCCCTCGTCCTCATAGCCCACGAGGTGCAGCGGCCTTGCCGCGATGCCCTCCAGTTCGCACCAGCGCACCAGCGCTTCCTCGCGGCCATGCGTCACCCAGATCTCCTGCGCGCCCGTCTCCTTGATCGTGGCGGTGAGCTCGTCCCAGTCGGCATGGTCGGAAATGATCAGCGGCAGCTCGACGCCGCCCTGCTTGGCGCGCTGGCGGATGCGCATCCATCCAGACGCGAAGCAGGAGATAGGATCGGGGAAACGTCGCGCCCAGCGGTCGGCGAAGGCCGCCGGCGGCCCTACGACGATGGCCCCGGTGAAATCGGCCTTGCCGCCGCTTTCCACGGTCCCGGGTTCAAGGTCGCCGAGATCGATCCCCTGGCTCTGGTAATACTCGCTGAGCTTGGCCAGCGCGCCATGGATATAAATCGGCCTGTCGTAGCCGGCGTCACGCAGCAGCCGCATGACGCGCTGCGCCTTGCCGAGCGCATAGGCGCCGATCAGGTGCGAGCGTTCCGGAAACTGCGCCGCCGATTTGAGCACGCGCGCGATTTCCTCGTGGTCCGGCGGATGGCGGAACACCGGCAGGCCGAAGGTCGCCTCGGTGATGAAGACATCGCAGGGCACCGGCTCGAACGGCAGGCATGTGGCGTCCTTCTGACGCTTGTAGTCGCCGGAGGCGACGATGCGCATGCCCTGGTATTCGACCGCGATCTGGGCCGAGCCCAGCACGTGGCCCGCCGGATGGAAGGTGACGGCGACGCCGTTGATATCGATCGTCTCGCCGAGGATGGCTGCCTGGGTCGTACCGGCAAAATCCTCGCCGTAACGCAACCCCATGATGTCGAGTGTTTGCTGCGTCGCAAGCACCGAGCGGTGGCCGGAGCGCGCATGGTCGGAATGGCCGTGCGTGATCAGCGCGCGGCCCACCGATCGCACTGGGTCGATGAAGAAATCGCCTGGCGGGCAGTAGAGCCCTTCGGGTCGTGGCTTGAGCAGGTCGCTGGCACGCATCGCTTCAAGATAATGGCTAAATTCCCCGCGGGAAGCCTGTTGCAAGAGACTGCTGACTCGTCCTACAGCCGGCCGCCGGTTCGCTTTGCCGGTCGGATCCTTCGAACCATGAAACCGCTTCAGGCCTCGTCCGGTGACTTGAACGCCGATCGCCGCGTCGACTTCGCCGAGATGCTGCTGGCCTCCCGCGAGCCCGCGCAGGCGGCGGAGCTTTTGCTCGGCGCGCTGGAGCTGGCGCCGCATTGGGCGGCCGGGTGGTTTCGCCTCGGCGAAATGCAGGAGGCCGCGGGCTTTCTCGACCGGGCAGCCCGGGCCTGGACGATGGCGCTGAAGCTCGATCCCGCGGACCGGCTGGGCGCTTCGCTCAAGCTGCAATTGATCGGCCATGCGCCGGCGGCAGCCGCTCCGCCCAGCGCGTTCGTCGAGACCCTGTTCGATCATTATGCCGACGGTTTCGAGGAAGCGCTGGTCGGGAAACTCGGCTACCGGATGCCGGATGTGCTCGACCGGGTCATTCGCCTAGCCAGGCCAGGCCGGTTTCGGCTGGCCCTCGACCTCGGCTGCGGCACCGGCCTGATGGGCGAAAAGCTGCGGCCGTTCGTCGATCGGCTCGAAGGCTGCGACATTTCGGCCGGCATGCTGAGGAAGGCGCGTGCCAATGGCATCTACGACCTGCTTTCCAAGGCCGACCTTCAGCATTTCTCTCGACCTGGCGCGAAAGCCGACCTGGTGGTCGCCGCCGACGTGTTCATCTATGTCGGCGCTCTCGAACGCATTGTCGGAGCGGTTGCCGATACAATCGCCGATGACGGCGTGTTCGCATTCTCGGTAGAGACCACTGCCGGCGGCGATGACTTTGCCTTGCTGCCGTCGCGGCGCTACGCACATTCCGAGGCCTATGTGAGGCGCGTCCTCGCCGTCAGCGGGTTCTCCATCCTGTCGCTGGAGAGCACGACCATCAGGCATGACCGCGGCGAGCCTGTCGGAGGACTTGCCGTGGTCGCTGCGCGCAGGATGGCGGTATGAGGCACCGGCTGCTGCGAAAAAGCCCGAATCGCGTGTCGGGTTACCCAGAGCAATTCCAGGAAAAGTGTGTAGCGGTTTTCCGTCCGGAATTGCGTTAAGACCGATCTAGGGCGGATACCGCGCGGAGGGATACCATGCGCTGCAACATGGTTGTGTTGGCGTCTTGCCTGATGGTGGCGGGCTGCGTCGGCGGCACCTCGATGGCCGAACGCCAGGACGAGGCTGTGCAATCCTCGCTGCAATATGACGATGTGCCTTGCGACCAGTTGTTGGCGCAGCGCAATCAGGTGGCGCAGCAGAACAACCTGCCGATCACCGCCAAGCCGAGCTTCTCCAATCCGGCGATGGGTTTCGGCCCGTTCACGCCGGACATGCGCTCCAAGGCGCAGCGCGACGCCGACAAGGCGAGCGGCGAGATCGACGCCATGAGCCGATCGATCGACCGGCGTGACTGCGGCAAGCCGAAGAAGAAGGACAAATTCGCGCTGCCTGGCTCGAAGCCGTCTTCGCCGACTCAGTAGCCCGCTTCGCGGTCAACCAGGTTCTCGAGCTTTTCGCCGCGCTCGAAGGCATCCATCTGCAGAAGCATGATCGGCACCAGATGGGCCGGGTCGGAGGTCGCCGCCGCATGTGGCGTCACGAACACCTTCGGATGGCTCCACAGCGGGCTTGTCTTCGGCAGCGGCTCGACCTCGAACACGTCGAGGCTCGCTTCCTTCAGCGTGCCGTCGTCCAGCGCCCGCAGGATGTCGGCGTCCTTTTGCAGCCGCCCGCGCCCGGCATTGATCAGCACCGCGCCGCCAAGGCCGTTGCGCCTGCGCAATTCCTTCAGCACGCCGTAGTTGATGATGCCCTGCGTGCGCGGCGTGAGCGGCAGCAGCACCACCAGGATATCGGTGGCGTTGAGGAAGGGGATCAGCCCCGCTTCGCCGGAATAGGTCGAAACGCCCTTCATCGGCCGCTCGGTGCGCGACCAGCCATTGACCGCGAAGCCGAGTGAGAGCAGCACCGAGGCCGCGGCGCGGCCGAGATTGCCGAGACCCATGATGCCGACGGAGATGTCTTCCGCCGCGCGCTGCGGCGGCTCGCGCCAGATCTTCTTCTGCTGCTGCGCCCGGTAGAGCATGCTCTGGCGATGGTGGTCGAGCACCCGCCAGACGACATATTCGGTCATGTGTTGGGTGAGATTGTCGGCGACGACCCTGACGATCGGCACGTCGGGCAGGCCGGGATCGGCGAAGATGTGGTCGACGCCGGCGCCGATCGAGAAGATGGCGCGCAAATTGGGCAGCGACGACAAAAGGTTCGGCTTCTGCTTCCACACCACCGCATAGGTGATCGAGGGATCGCTGGGACCATCCGGCTCCAGCACCACCTCGCGCTCGGCTGCGAGCAGTTCGCGCCAGCGCTGCGGGTGAAAGCCGGTGAGGGCAAGCAGGATTTTGCCTTTTTCCATTTCTCGGAATTCTTTCCTGTATTTCCGTTCGGTTCAGCCTACTCGCTGACCACTCCGGTCGGCGCCGTTTCGATCCGGAACGCGGCCGAGATCAGCGCCCGGGTATAGTCGGTCTGCGGGCGGTCGAAAATCTGCTCGGACGGCCCGGCTTCGACGATCTGACCATTGCGCATGACGATGACGTCGTTGGCAAGGGCGCGGATGACCTTCAGGTCGTGGCTGATGAAGAGATAGGCGAGATTGTGCCTGGCTTGCAGGTTGCGCAAAAGATCGACGACCTGCGCCTGCACGCTCATGTCGAGCGCCGAGGTCGGCTCGTCAAGCATGACGAAGCGCGGGTTGAGCACCATGGCCCGGGCGATCGCGACGCGCTGGCGCTGGCCGCCCGAGAATTCATGCGGATAGCGGTGGCGCGTCTCGGGATCGAGCCCGACCTCCTTCAGCACCTCGACGACCTTGTCGTCCCGCTCGTCGGGCGAGAGTTTCGGCGCGTGGATCTTCAGCCCCTCCTCGATGATCTCAGCGACCGACATGCGCGGGCTCAAGGATCCGAACGGATCCTGGAAGACGATCTGCAGCTCGCGCCGCAGCGGCCGCATGGCGCTGAAGGACAGCTGATTGATGTCGCGCCCGTTGAAATTGATCGCGCCCGTCGAGGAGATCATCCTCGCCAAGGCGAGGCCGAGCGTCGTCTTGCCGGAGCCGGATTCGCCGACGACGCCGAGCGTCTGGCCGGCGCGCACGGTGACGTCGATGCCGTCCACCGCCTTCACATGGTCGACGGTGCGGCGGAAGAAGCCGCGCCTGATCGGGAACCAGACCTTGATATCCTTGCCGGTCATCACCGCTTTGGCAGCGGTATTCGCAGCCGGCGGCTTGCCCTTCGGCTCGGCGGCCAGCAGGTGCTTGGTGTAGGCATGCTGCGGGTTGGCGAATATCTCCCTGGTCGGTCCGGTCTCGACTATTCTGCCCTTGGTCATCACGCAGACGCGATCGGCGATCTTTCTCACGATGCCGAGGTCGTGGGTGATGAAGAGCATCGACATGCCCTTGCGGCTTTTCAGCCCCGCGAGCAGTTCGAGGATCTGCGCCTGCACGGTGACGTCGAGCGCCGTCGTCGGCTCGTCGGCGATCAAGAGTTCCGGCTCGTTGGCCAAAGCCATCGCGATCATCACCCGCTGACGCTGTCCGCCGGACAACTGGTGCGGATAGGCGTCGAGCCGCTTCTGCGGGTCGCGTATGCCGACCTCGTTGAGCAGATCCAGCGTGCGGGCCCGCGCCTGCCGGTCGCCAAGACCCTGGTGCAGCTTCAACACCTCGACGATCTGCTGCTCTATCGTGTGCAGCGGATTGAGCGAGGTCATCGGCTCCTGGAAGATCATGGTGATCTTGTTGCCGCGCACGCCGCGTAGCGTCTTTTCGTTGGCGCTCAGCAGGTCGGCGCCATGGAACAAGATCTTTCCCGATGGATGACTGGCCGAAGGATAGGGCAGAAGCTTCAGCACCGAGAGCGCCGAGACCGATTTGCCCGATCCGGATTCGCCGACCAGCGCCAGCGTCTCGCCCTTGGCGATGTCGAAGGAGATGTGGTCGACGGCCATCGACTGCTTGCCGCCTTGCGCGAAGGCGACGCTCAAATCGCGGATGGAGAGCAGCGGCTCGGTCATTTGAACGTCTTGCGCGGATCGAAGGCGTCGCGCGTCGCCTCGCCGATGAAGACCAGCAGCGACAGCATCAGCGAGATCACGATGAAGCCGGAGATGCCGAGCCAGGGCGCGTTGAGATTGCGCTGCGCCTGCTTCAGCAGCTCGCCGAGCGAGGCGGAGCCGGGCGGCAGGCCGAAGCCGAGATAGTCGAGCGAGGTCAGCGTCGAGATCGAGCCTGAGAGCAGGAAGGGCAGGAATGTCAGCGTCGCCACCATGGCATTGGGCAAGAGGTGGCGGAACATGATGGTGAGGTTGGGCACGCCAAGCGCGCGCGCCGCGTTGACATATTCGAAGTTGCGCGCGCGCAGGAACTCGGCGCGCACCACGCCGACCAGCGCCACCCAGGAGAACAACAGCATCAGGCCGAGCAGGATGAAGAAACCGGGCGGCAGGATCGCGGAGACGATGAGCAGGAGATAGAGCACCGGGATCGCCGACCAGATCTCGATGAAGCGCTGGAACAAAAGGTCCGTCCAGCCGCCGAAATAGCCTTGCACCGCGCCGGCCGCGACGCCGATCAGCGACGAGCCGAGGGTCAGGATCAGCCCGAACAGCACCGAGATGCGGAAACCGTAAATCACGCGCGCCAGCACGTCGCGCGCCTGGTCGTCGGTGCCCAGCCAGTTCCAGTTGCCGACGACGCAATTGGGATCGGCCTCGCCTTGCGGATACTGGCTGCATCGCGCCTTCTTGTCATAGAGCCAGGACGGCTTGGCGGGCGCCGCTTCGGGGATGGCGTTGTTGACCGTCTGGTAGGAGTAGCGCACCGGCGGCCAGATCATCCAGCCATTGGCATTGATCTCATCCTGGATGACAGGGTCGCGGTAGTCGGTGACGGCATAGAAGCCGCCGAACTTCTCTTCCGGATAGGCGACCAGCACCGGAAACAGGATCTCGCCCTTGTAGGAAGCGATGATCGGCTTGTCGTTGGCGATCAGCTCGGAAAACAGCGAAAGCACGAACAGGATGAGGAATATCCACAGCGACCAGTAGCCGCGCCGGTTCGCCTTGAAGTTCTGCAGCCGCCGCTGGTTGAGCGGCGAAAGCCACGGCCGGGCGGCGCGGGCCGGCTTGGTTTCGGCCGAGACCACCGCCATCAGATGTCTCTCCGCTCGAAATCGATGCGCGGATCGACCCAGGTGTAGATCAGGTCCGACAGCAGGCCGACGAACAGCCCAAGCAGCGAGAAGATGTAGAGATTGGCGAAGACCACCGGATAGTCGCGGTCGATCACCGACTTGAAGCCGAGCAGGCCGAGCCCGTCGAGCGAGAAGATGTTCTCGATCAGCAGCGAGCCGGTAAAGAAGGCCGAGATGAAGGCGCCGGGAAAGCCTGCGATGACGATCAGCATGGCGTTGCGGAAGACGTGGCCGTAGAGCACCTTGCGTTCCGACAGGCCCTTGGCCCGCGCCGTCACCACATACTGCTTGCGGATCTCCTCCAGGAAGGAGTTCTTGGTCAAAAGCGTTGTCGTGGCGAAGGCCGACAGCACCAGCGCCGTCAGCGGCAGTGTCATATGCCAGAAATAGTCGATGATCTTGTCCGGCCAGGACAGCTGGTCCCAATTGTCCGAAACGATGCCGCGCAGCGGGAACCAGTCCCAGAACGAGCCGCCGGCAAACAGCACCATCAAAAGGATGCCGAACAGGAAGCCGGGGATGGCGTAGCCGACGATCACCACGCCGCTCGTCCAGACGTCGAAGGTCGAGCCGTCCTGCACCGCCTTGCGGATGCCGAGCGGGATCGAGATCAGGTAGGACAGAAGCGTGATCCACAGCCCGATCGAGATCGATACCGGCATCTTTTCCAAGATCAGGTCGAGCACCGAGATGTCGCGGAAATAGCTGTCGCCGAAATCGAAGCGGGCATAGTTCCACAGCATCATGCCGAAGCGTTCGAGCGGCGGCTTGTCGAAGCCGAACTGCTTTTCGAGCTTCTTGATGAATTCTGGGTCCAACCCTTGAGCGCCGCGGTATTTCGAGCTGACGTTGCCGGCGACATCGAGATTGCTCGCGCCGGCATCGCCACCGCCGCCGCCGAGCCGATCGGTGCCGCCCTGGTTGGTGAGCTTGGCGATGACCTGCTCGACCGGGCCGCCCGGCGCGAACTGGATGACGGCGAAGGAGATCGCCATGATGCCGAACAGCGTCGGGATCATCAAAAGGATGCGGCGCAGGATATAGGCGCCCATCAGGCGGCCTGCCCAGCGCGAAGGGGAGTGTCAGGCTTTGCCAATTTTTGCCGCCTTGCCCTTGTCGACCCACCACAGCGCTTCGACCGGAAAGCCGAAATCGGGCTTCTGCTCGGGAAAGCCGAACATGTCCCAATAGGCGCTTCGGTGATTCGCCAGATACCAACTTGGAATCCAATCGCGCCGCGCGCGCAAGGCTCGATCGAGCGCCCGCATCGCGACGGTAAGGCTTTCGCGGTCCTTGGCCGCGCCGACGGCATCGATCAGCGCGTCGATGGCCGGGTCCGCTATGCCCGGCAGGTTGCGCGAGCCCGAGACGGACGCGCTTCGCGAATGGAAGAAGATCTCGAGGTCGTCGCGGGTCGGCGTGGCGCTGAAGGAAAAAGCGGCCGAGATCAGGTCGAAATCGAAGGTCGATTGCCTGAGCTGGTATTGAGCGGAATCGACCAGCCGGATGGAGGCATCGATGCCGATCGCCTTCATGTTGGCGACCCAGGGCGAATAGACCTGCACGAAGGTCTCGTCTTCGACCAGGAACTCGGCAGGCAGCCGAGCACCCTTGTCGTTGACGACGAAATCGCCGGAGCGTTTCCAACCGGCCTCGGCAAGCAGCTTCGCCGCCTTGCCGAGCAGCTTCCGGTCGCGCCCGGAACCGTCCGAGGCCGGCTGCGTCACCGCCTCGCCGAAGGCCTCCGGCGGCAGCTTGTCACGCAACGGCTCCAGCAGCGCGAGCTCTTCCGGCGATGGTGTGCCTGCGGCGCGAAAGTCGGATTTCTCGAAGCAGGATTGCGAGCGTTCGTACGAGCCGTAGAAGAAGTTGCGCCGCGTCCATTCGAAGTCGAAGCAGAGCGCGATCGCCTGCCGCACGCGCGGGTCCTGGAACTGCTCCCGCCTGTGGTTGACGGCCGTGGCCTGCATCGATGGCACCGTTTCGGCCGGGAATTCATGCTTGACCACCTTGCCGGCGGTGAAGGCCGGGAAGTCGTAGGCCGTCGCCCAGACGCGCGAGGTGAACTCCTCGCGATAGAGGATCTCGCCCTTCTTGAAGGCCTCGAAGCCTGCGGTGCGGTCCTGGTAGAATTCGATGCGGATGCGCTGGAAATTGTTCTGCCCGCGATTGACCGGCAGGTCGTTGCCCCAATAGTCGGCCACGCGCTCATATTCGATGAACGTTCCCGCCGACCAGCGCCCGACCTTGTAGGCGCCCGATCCGAGCGGCGGATTGAGCTGCGAAGAATCGAAGGGATTGGCCGAAAAGAAGGCCTTGGACAGGATCGGAAACCCGACGACGTTGAGGATGGTGCGGGCCGACTGCTTGCCCGAGAATTTGAGTTCGACGGTGTGGGCGTCCACCGCCGCCGCGTCGTCCAGATGGGTCAGCGACAATGCGTAGTCCGGATGCCCCTTGTCCTTCAGCAGCTTGAAGGTGAAGGCGACATCGTCGGCGGTGAGCGGCGTGCCGTCATGGAAGCGCGCCTGCGGGCGCAGCGAGAAGGTGAAGCCATTGCGGTCGTCGGAAATCGTGACGCCGTCGGCGATCAGCCCGTAGACGGCGTCAGGCTCGTCGAGCGCCCGCACCATCAGCGAATCGAAGCACATTTCCATGCGCTGCGGTGCATCGCCCTTGGGCACGAAGGAGTTCAACGTGTTGAAGGTCAAAGGGCTCTGGTTCTGGCCCCAATTGGGCGGCGAGAAATTGAAGGTGCCGCCTTGCGGCGCATCGACATTGACATAGTCGAAATGCGTGAAATCGGGCTTGTATTTCAAATCGCCGAAGGCGGACAGGCCATGCACCTTCACGCCCGTCGGAATGTCGGCAAAGGCGCGGCCGGGGAGCAGTGCCGTGGCCGCCGTTGCAGCGCCGAGCGCCAGGAAGTCGCGACGAGGAAGCAATGTCTGCCGCCTCATCAGTTGCCCCTGTATTTGGTGGCCAGCGCCTTTTCCTTCTCAGGGTCGATCCACCAGGAATCGATATCGGCGCCACGGTAGCTGGGCTGCTTTTCCGGCATGCCGAACTTGTTCCAGTAGGCAAGCCAAACCACCGCGCGGTAGTATTGCGGCACGGTATAGTAGTTCCACAACAGCACGCGATCGAGCGCATGGGTGGCGGCGACGAGATCGTCGCGGTCGGTGGCGAAGATGATGCGGTCGACCAGCGCGTCGACCACCGGGTTCTTGATGCCGGAATAGTTGCGCGATCCCGGCGTGTCCGCCGCCTTCGAACTCCAGAAGTCGCGCTGCTCGTTCCCGGGCGATTCCGATTGCTGGAGGATGCTGGTGATGACGTCGTAATCGAAATTGTTGACGCGGTTGATGTACTGCGTCTGGTCGATGATCCGCAGCGTCGCGTCGACGCCGATCTTGCGCAGGTTGGCGATCCACGGACTGGCGATGACCTGGTCGGTGTCGTTCGAGCCGAGTATCTCGAACTTGAATGGCGCGCCGGTCTTGGCATTCACCATCTTGCCGCCCTTGATCACCCAGCCTGCCTTGGCAAAGAGGTCGACAGCCTGCTTCAGATATTTTCGTTCGGCCTGCGGTGAATCGTAGACCGGCAGTTTGAATTCCTGCGTGAACAGCTCCGGCGGCAGCTTGTCGCGATACTTCTCCAGGATTTCGAGCTCCTTGCCTTGCGGCAGCCCGCTCGACGCCAGTTCCGTGCCCTCGAAATAGCTGTGGGTGCGCGTGTTCGAATTGTAGAACAGCGTCCGGTTCATCGTTTCGAAGTCGAACGGATAGGCCAGCGCGGCGCGCACCAGCCGATCCTGGAACAGCGGCCGCCGCTCATTGAGCACGAAAGCCTGCATCGGTTCGGGCGAGGTTGTCTTGAATTCCTTTTTGACCACGTCGCCGGCGCTCACCGCCGGGAAGTTGTAGGCCGTCGCCCAGCGCCGCGAACTGTTTTCCGGCTTGATGTCGTCGAGCCCGCCCTTGGTGAAGGCCTGCCAGGCGGCATTGTCGTCCAGGATGTAGGTGAAGCGCTGGGTGTCGAAATTCTCGCGGCCGATCTTCACCGGCAGCTTGGCGGCCCAATAGTCCGGCACGCGCTGCCAGACGATCTCCGAGCCCGGCTTGAAGCTGGCGATCTTGTAGGCGGCGGAGCCCAGCGGCGGCTCCAGCGTCGGCTTGGTGATGTCGCGCTTCTTGCCGCTGGCGTCGGTGCCTTCCCACCAGTGCTTCGGCAGCACGACGAGATCGCCGAGGATCTTCGGCAGTTCCCGATTGCCCTTCTGGTTGAAATGGAACTCGACCTCGCGGTCCGAGAGGGCGACCGCTTCGGCCACGTTCTCGAAATAACGGTTGTACATCGGGCTGTTGGCCTTCAGCACATGGAACGACCAGACCACGTCGTCGACGGTGATCGGCTGGCCGTCATGCCATTTGGCTTGAGGGTTGAGCCGGTAGGTCGCCGAGGAATAGTCGGCAGGGTATTTGTAGGCCTCGGCGATCAGCGGGTGGCTGACGCTGCCTTCGTCGGTCGCCTGGTCCATCAGCGTGTCGTAGAGCAGCCCGCCGCCGAACTGTGCGAAGCCGGCGGCCGGCGATCCCTGCACGATGTATGGGTTGAAGCTGTCGAAAGTGCCGACGACCACGGAGTTGTAGCTTCCGCCCTTCGGCGCATCCGGATTGACGTAATCGTAGCGCTGGAAATTCTCGCCGTATTTGGAAGGGCCGATCAGCGAGGAGGTGGTGTGCCATTCGTCGGCGAAGCCGGCCTGCAGACTGACGACGAAGGCGAACGCCAGCATCGATGCGAAAAGTGTCGTCGATGGGAAAAGTGTCCGGGAGCGGCCGACCGTCATGCGTTCTCCTCGTCGCGAGCAGTACCCACCGGCAATCTAGATCATTTGACGCCAGTGAAAACCGCAAGTGGCAGTCTTTGTCGCCCGATATGCGGCTTTCCTAACAGAAAAGCCGGGACGAACCCGGCTTTTCCAAGGTGCCTTCATGACAAATTGTTTATTGCGCGGGCGCAGCCGGTTTGGCCGGCGCGGCTCCTTCGGCAGGCTTGGCGGGTGCGGCACCTTCCGCGGGCTTGGCACCTTCCGCGGGCTTGGCTTCGGCCGAGGCACCCGGCTGCGGCAGCGGCTTCGGATTGTCCGACAGCGTGCGCAGATAGGCGATCACGTTGGCGCGGTCCTCGTCCTTCGGCAGGCCGGCGAAGCCCATTGCCGTGCCCTTCACGAACTTCTTCGGCGAGGTGATGAAGTGGTTCAGGTTGTCGTAAGTCCACTTCTCCTGGCCGCCCTTGGAAAAATCCTTCATGCCGGCCGAATACGCAAAGCCCTCGTGCTCGGCGACAGGGCGGTCGACGATGTCCCACAGATCCGGACCGACCTTGTTCGGGCCGCCCTTCTCGCCGGAGTGGCATGCCTGGCACTTCTTGAAGATGGCGGCGCCCGCCTCGGCATTGGCGGTTGCGAGCAGATCGGCGATCGGCTTGGCTTCTGCGGCTGGGGAAGCTGCGCCACCGCCCTCGGTCGGCTCCTGAGCCTCGATGGCGAAGCCGGGCTTTTCGGGCGCAGGCGAAGCGAACAGCGCGTCCGAGACGATGCCCACGGAAAAGACGACGAAGACGGTTCCGAGGAATCCGGCGAGCAGCTTGTTGACTTCGTTGGAATCCATACGCCCCTTGCTCCCTTTTCCGGCGGACCGTCCCGTCCACTCCGTCCGTCGGTATCGCGAAAGGCCCGGGAGGGCCAGTCAAATCGGGCGGAAACTAGGTCTTTTGCTTCGGCGTTGCAACACCTATAAGGGCGCTTCCAGTGAGACGTTTTGCCACTTTTCCATCCGCTTTCCCGGCCGCCCCGAAAGTCCCATGTCGACATTGATCCTGATCCCAGCCCGCATGGCTTCGACCCGCCTGCCGGGCAAGCCGCTGGCCGACATCGCCGGCGCGCCGATGATCGTCCATGTCGCCCGCCGCGGCGCCGAGGCGGGGCTCGGCCGCGTGGTGGTGGCGACCGACACCGAAGCGGTTGCCACGGCAGTTCGCGAGCATGGTTTCGAGGCGGTGATGACGCGCGCGGACCACGAATCGGGCTCCGACCGCATCTTCGAGGCCCTCACAGCGCTTGACCCGGAGAAGAAGGTCGAAACCATCGTCAACGTCCAGGGTGATCTGCCGACCATCGACCCTGAGATCATCGGCGCATCGCTGCGGCCCTTCGCCGACCCGTCGGTCGACATCGCCACGCTCGGCGTCGAGATCGTGCGCGACGAGGAAAGGACCAATCCGAACGTCGTCAAGATCGTCGGCTCGCCGCTCTCCGCGACAAGGCTGAAGGCGCTCTATTTCACCCGCGCCACGGCGCCGTGGGGCGAGGGCCCGCTCTATCACCACATCGGCCTCTATGCCTATCGTCGCGCCGCGCTCGAACGCTTCGTCGCGCTGAAGCCGTCGCCCTTGGAGCGCCGTGAGCGGCTGGAGCAATTGCGGGCATTGGAAGCGGGCATGCGCATCGACGCCGAGATCGTGCGGTCGCTGCCGCTTGGCGTCGACACGCCGGACGACCTCGAGCGCGCCAGGCAAATCCTTTCAAACTGAGACATCCGTAAGCGAGACATCGGCGCATGCCTGAAAAGACCAACAGAATATCCTTCCAGGGCGAGCCGGGCGCCAATTCCGACACCGCCTGCCGCAACATGTTCCCATCGATGGAGCCGTTGCCTTGCCCGACCTTCGAGGACGCCTTCAACGCGGTCGAGACCGGCAAGGCCGAGCTCGCCATGATCCCGATCGAGAACACGATCGCCGGGCGCGTCGCCGATATCCATCATCTCTTACCGGAATCGCGCCTGCACATCGTTGGCGAGTATTTCCTGCCGATCCACTTCCAACTGATGGTGCTGCCCGGCGTCAGGCGCGAAGAGATCAAGACCGTGCACAGCCATATCCACGCGCTCGGCCAGTGCCGCAAATACATCCGCAAGAATGGCTGGAAGCCGGTGGTCGCCGGCGATACGGCGGGTTCGGCGAAGATGGTCTCCGAGGTCAAGGACCGCACCATGGCGGCGCTTGCCCCGGCGCTCGCCGCGGAACTCTACGGGCTCGATATCATCGAGAAGAATGTCGAGGACACCGACTCCAACGTCACCCGCTTTGTCGTGTTGACCAAGAACAAGCAGTGGGCCGAGCGGCCGTCGCCGGACGCCAAGATGATGACCACCTTCATCTTCCGCGTCCGCAACGTGCCGGCGGCGCTTTACAAGGCCATGGGCGGCTTCGCCACCAACGGCATCAACATGACCAAGCTCGAGAGCTACCAGCTCGGCGCCTTCACCGCGACGCTGTTCTATGCCGATATCGAGGGCCACCCCGACGATCCTCTGGTGAAGCTCGCGCTCGACGAACTGCGCTTCTTCTCGCGCGAGATGCGCATCCTCGGCGTCTATCCGGCGAGCGCGTCGCGCGAGCAGTGGAAGGTGGCGGATTAGACCCGTGGCGCTCTAAAATCCCAGCGGCACGTAATCGATCTCCATGAACGCTTCGACCTCCGGCACCCAGCGGTCGCGCACAAACGCGACGTGGTCGGGGTGCTCGTTGTACCTTGTGTAGGCGGCCTGGTCGGCGAACTCCATCGAGAAGCCGAACTGATAGTCGTTCTTGGGGCTGACCTGGCGCAGCTGCTCGAAATGCGTCACACCATTGATCCCGGTGAGGATTTTCTTCGCATCATGGAGGAACCGTTTCGCCTCCAGCGAATGCGGCGGATGTTTCAGCGTGAACACGACGGTATGACGGATCATTTTGCTCCCTGCTCCTATTCGCTGTCGACCCAGGCGCGGATGAGATGGTGGGCGATCGCGCCTTTCGGCGGCGTGATCAAGCCACCGGCATGCTGCCTGTCCAGCATCGAGCGCACCTCGTCGCGTGGGAACCAGCGGCAGTCTTCCAACTCGTTGAGGTCGGCCTGGATATCCTCGTTGAGCGGCTCGCCGAAGCAGCCGATCATCAGCGAATAGGGGAACGGCCAGGGCTGGCTGGCGTGGTAGACGACTCGGCCGAGCCTTATGCCGGCCTCTTCCAGCGTCTCGCGGCGCACCGCCGCCTCGATCGTCTCGCCGGGCTCGATGAAACCGGCAAGGGCCGAATACATGCCGGGCGCGAAATGCCGGCCGCGGCCGAGCAGGCATTTCTCGCGCGTCACCGTCAGCATGATCGCCACCGGATCGGTGCGCGGGAAATGATCGGTGCCGCAGGCCGGGCAATGCCGCCTATAGCCGCCGGCGCGCATTTCCGAGCGGTTGCCGCATTTCGAGCAGAAGCCGTGGCTGGCGTGCCAGGCAAGCAGCGCCGCCCCTTGCGCCAGAGCGCCGGCCGCCGCCTCGTCGATCAGCCCTTGCATGTAGACCGAGCGATAGTCGATCGCCTTGACTGTCTCGGGGAGCTTTTCCGGTTCGACGCCGGCAGGCACGGCAAGCACCGGCCCACTGTCTGAAAAGCCGAGCAGGACGCCGCGGTCGAGCGAAACGTCGAAGGCCTGGCTTTCCGCCGCCGCGAACCATGGGTCGAAGCTGCCGTCGTTGAGCTTCAGATAAAGCCTGCCGCCATGCATCAGCATCAGCCGCGCCGTCTGATTGGCAAGCGCCTTCTCGACCGCGTCGTCGGCGCGGTTTTCCGATTGCCGGTCGATCTGGTTGCCGGCGAAGCCGACGAACTGGCTCGGCTCGCGCAACGGCGCGTCAAACAGGCGAAAGCTCATGGGAAACTCAAGAGTAGCGCAGGCTCGGAAGTGGACACTGGTCAGCTTATAGCGCTGCCTTGATCGTTTCGGCAAACCGGCGGATGTCGGAGCGCTGGTAGGGCTCGCGCATGCCGTGCCCCCAGACCGGTCCGGGCCAGCCGGGGTCGCCTTCGCTGCGCGCGACGACGTGGACATGCAATTGGCGCACGATGTTGCCGAGCGCGCCGGTGTTGATCTTGGTACAGCCGGTCACCCTCTTCAGCGCCTGCGCCACCATATTGGTTTCGAAGGTCAGCATTGTCTGGTCGAGCGGCGTCAGCTCGTGGATCTCCTCCACGCCCGGCCGCTGCGGCACCAGGACCAACCACGGCCAGCGGCGGTCGTTCATCAGCCTGAGCTCGCAAAGGCCGAGCCACATGAGCTGCTCACTGTCCGCCTCCAATCGGGCGTCCAGCGTGAAACCGGCCTTGAGGCCAGGCAGCATGGGCGTTTCCTTCGCTTTTGTATTATTTTCAAACCGGGGAACGCTAGAGCGGCGGCAAGATGGCTGCAAGCGAATCATTGGCTGCTGCTGCGGATTTGAAGGTCCTCTCTGCTGCATGGCCTGCCCGGTCATTCACCTCTGCCCTTGCATTTCGCCGCTGAATTGCCGATATGGAGCGCGGGAGGTTGGTGGTGGACGATCCACTCGCCAACCGGGTCAGGTCCGGAAGGAAGCAGCCCTAACGAGCCCGGAACGGGTCATTGTTCCAGCCTCCCGCCTCTTCGCCTTTCTCCCGCGACATTGACGGCGCCGAGCCGTGCGGGCGAGATTATGCGCAGGAATCGGCCGCCCTCCGTCGCGGCCGTTGGAGCTTTTGACGGCGAATGAGCGAAGCCGGAAATTTGGGGACGGAAAGCCTGGTAACAGGAAAGGCCGGCGCCTATCGCGTGCTGGCGCGCAAATATCGCCCCTCGAATTTCTCCGAGCTGATCGGCCAGGAGCCGATGGTCCGCACGCTGACCAACGCCTTCGCCACCGGCCGTATCGCCCAGGCCTGGATGCTGACCGGCGTGCGCGGTGTCGGCAAGACGACGACCGCGCGCATCCTGGCACGGGCGCTCAACTACAAGACGGCGACCGTCGACCAGCCCTCGGTCGATCTTTCTATCCCCGGCGAGCACTGCCAGGCGATCATGGAAGGCCGCCATGTCGATGTCATCGAGATGGACGCCGCCTCCCACACCGGCATCGACGACATCAGGGACATCATCGACCGCGTTCGTTACGCGCCGGTCTCGGCCCGCTACAAGGTCTACATCATCGACGAAGTGCACATGCTCTCCACCCAGGCCTTCAACGGCCTGTTGAAGACGCTGGAAGAGCCGCCGCCGCACGTCAAATTCATCTTCGCCACCACCGAGATCCGCAAGGTGCCGATCACGGTTCTGTCGCGCTGCCAGCGCTTCGATCTGAGGCGCATCGATGCCGGCGCTCTCGTCGCGCATCTTTCCTCGATCGCCGCCAAGGAAGGCATTTCCGTCGACGACGAGGCCCTGGCGATGATCGCCCGCGCCGCCGAAGGCTCGGCGCGCGATTCGCTCTCCATCCTCGATCAGGCGATCGCCCATGGCAGCGGCGCGGTCAGCGCCGAGGCCGTGCGCGCCATGCTGGGGCTCGCCGACCGCGCCCGCATCATCGACCTGTTCGAGCATGTCATGAAGGGCGATGTGGCGGCGGCTTTGGCCGAATTCCGCGCGCAATACGATACAGGCGCCGATCCGGCCGCGGTGCTGACCGATCTGGCGGAATTCAACCACCTCGTCACCCGGCTGCGTTTCGTGCCGACCGCCGCCGATGACGCTTCGCTCTCCGAGGACGAACGAAGGCGCGGCGCCGAATTCGCGAGCGCGCTCTCGGTGCGCGTGCTGTCGCGGACCTGGCAGATGCTGCTCAAAGGCATTCCGGAGGTGCAGTCCTCGAACCGCCCGGTCAGCGCCGGCGAGATGGTGCTGATCCGGCTGGCGCATGCCGCCGACCTACCGACGCTGGACGAGGCGTTGAAATCGCTGGAAGGCGCCGCACCTGTGCCGAATGGCGCGCCGCGGCCCAACGGCGCGCCGGCCGGCAATGGCGGCGGCGCCAGTGCTGTGGCACAGGCGCGGATGCCGGCCTCCACCGGCGGCGCGCAGACGATGCGGCTGGTCGAGGCGCAGCCCGTGCCCGCCGCCTTCGTTCAGGCTCCCGAGCCGGTCATCGAAGCACCCGCCGTTCCGGTGGAGTCGCTGGCCGATATCGCGGCCCTGGCCGACGCCAACCGCGACATCGCCTTCAAGGTGATTTTGAAGCGCTGCGTGCGGCCGGTGCGTATCGAGCCCGGCCGTCTCGATGTCAGCCTGACCGACGATGCGCCCAAGATGCTGCTCAACGACCTGACCGCGAAGCTGCGCGCCTGGACCGGCCGCAACTGGCTGGTCTCGCTGTCGAAGGAGGAGGGCGGCCAGACGTTGGCCGAGATGGAGACGACGAAGCGCGAGAACGCCTTCTCCGATGCCAGGAGCGATCCGACGGTCGCAGCCATCCTCGCCCGCTTTCCCGGCGCTAAGATCATCGACGTGCGCATTCCGGAGGTGCCGGAAGCGGACGAAGCCGCGGCCGACCTGCCGGTCGAGTCGGCGCCCGACGACGAAGAAATTTGAAGAAACAAAAAGGACGTTTGCGATGAAGGATCTTCTCGGCCTGATGGGCAAGGCGAAGGAAATGCAGGCCAAGTTCCAGGCCATGCAGGACGAGATCGCCACGCTGGAAGCCACTGGGCAGGCGGGTGGCGGCCTTGTCAGCGTGACCCTGACCGGCAAGTTCGAAATGAAGGCGCTGAAGATTGATCCGTCGCTGTTGAAGGACGACGAGGTCGAGATCCTGGAAGACCTGCTTTTGGCCGCGCACAATGATGCCAAAAATAAGGTCGAGCAGATCATGCAGGAAAAGACCAAGGCATTGACCGCGGGCCTGCCTATACCGCCCGGAATGAAATTGCCGTTCTGAGGCATCTGCCGCCAGTTAATTGATTATGAACGAAAATTGAGCGCGCGCGGCAATATTAACCATTTTGCCGGCTTTGCTCACGGGCTCATTTCGCGACATTCATAAAGTTTTACCCAAGTCCAGAGATTGCTAACCATCTAGCCATCTTTTTGCCTGAAAGAGTCTCATTCTTGCCACATCTCGGGGCGGGCTGGCATCTGGAAATGAGGCTTTTTTGTTGATCGCGACGCGATGGAAGACGCCGCTGCTGCTCATCGGCATCGCCGCTTCCCCCTTGTTCCTGGCCGGCTGCAGCCAGACCGCTTCACATGGCATGTCGGTGGCGAGCCTGACCGACGCCGTCACGCCGAGCTTCCTCAGCTCGCGTTCCTACAAATACTCGATGAAGGACAAGGAGTGCCTGCAAAGGGCGATGTTCTTCGAGTCTAACCGGTCGAGCCGCGACGGCATGATCGCCGTCGGCACGGTCGTGATGAACCGGCTGCGCTCGGGCCGGCACGGTGACACCATCTGCCAGGTCGTCGGCGAGAGTGGCCAGTTCGCCCCCGGCGTGCTGACGCGGCCGATGAATTCGAAGGCGCTGCCTGATGTCGAACTGGCCGCCGAGGCAGTGCTCAAGGGCGAGCGCAAGGCAAAGCTCAAGAATACGATGTATTTCCACACCGCCGGCCTGCGGTTCCCTTACAAGAACATGCACTACACGATGGTGGCCGGCGGCAACGCTTTCTACGAGAAGCGCGGCCACAACTGGCAGCCGCTGCCCGATGAGCCCATGGTCGCCATGGCCTCCGACAAGTCGCAGAAGATCGACCCTGCCGCTCCGGTGCTCGTTGCTTCCGCCGAGCCGGTGGTCAAGACGATTGTCCATGCCGATCCGGCCAAGCAGGCCGCAATGACCGCGGCTGCGCCGGCCCTTCCGGCCAAGACTGCGACCGTTCCGGCAGAGCAGACCTATATAACGGCCTCCATTGCGCCGGCGCAGAAGTCCGGCCGCGTCACGGCGAAGCCGACGGTGGTGGCGATGCAGGAGCCGATGGAGGAGCCGGACGCGTCCCGCTTCGGCGGGACGCTGAAAGGCCGGTATGTCACGTCTGTTCCGAGCGCCCCGCAGGAAGCGGCGATGGGATTCCAGTCGACGCCTGAGAATACCGACGCCATCGGCGCGCTGATCGTCAGCCAGAACCGGCCGCTCGAAGCCTACTGAGCCAACCTGATCGACGATCCGCCGTGGCAGCATGGCGGATCATGCGCCATTGCGGGCTGTTCCAAACCGCTCTGAAAATCCTGGATCAGTTCACCGTTTCACGAAGCGGCGAACTGATCCACCTTTTCGTCTTGACGCAATTCCGGACGGAAAACCGCTTCGCACTTTTCCTGGAATTGCTCTAGATCAGGGCGATGTCGAAACGAATCGCCGGTCCAGAGATCGAACGCCTGATCCAGCTCCTGGCCAAGGTGCCGGGGCTCGGGCCGCGTTCGGCACGCCGCGCGGCCCTCCATCTCATCAAGAAGAAGGAGCAGCTGCTTCAGCCTTTAGCCGCCGCCATGGGCGAGGCGGTTGACAAGGTGCGCATCTGCTCGACCTGCGGCAATGTCGACACCTCCGATCCCTGCATGATCTGCACCGATCCGCGCCGTGACGCCGGCACGCTCATTGTCGTCGAGGACGTCTCCGACCTTTGGGCGCTGGAGCGCGCCGCCGCCATGAACGTGCGCTACCACGTGCTCGGCGGCACGCTGTCGCCGCTCGACGGCATCGGACCGGATCAGCTCAACATCCGCTCATTGGTCGACCGTGTCGCCGGTGGCGGGGTGAAGGAGGTGATCCTCGCCGTCAACGCCACCGTCGAGGGCCAGACGACGGCGCATTATCTGACGGACCAGCTCTCGGGCTTCGACGTCAAGGTGACCAGGCTGGCGCATGGCGTGCCGGTCGGCGGCGAGCTGGATTACCTCGACGAAGGCACGCTGGCCGCCGCGCTGCGATCGAGGACGACGTTTTGAGGGCGGCTAGACGGAGGATGCGCGCTATGACTGGAATGCATCCTTCGAAGCCGGTGTTAAGCACCCCCCTCTGTCCTGCCGGACATCTCCCTCTCAAGGGGGGAGATTGGCAGCTTCGCCGGCAACATTTTCCTTTCGACGTTGGCGATTGGCCAGGGCGACGTCCGATCTCCCCCCTAGAGGGGGAGATGTCCGGCAGGACAGAGGGGGGCGCGACAGAACGCTGCTTTTGCAAACTAGCCCTCGCATTTCTGCTGGTCGCGCTGATCGGGCTTTTCACACATCCAGCCTCCGCTACCCCCATCGACGACCAGTTCCAGGCCTGGCTTCAGAACGACCTCTGGCCCGAGGCAAAGGCCAAAGGCATCTCCAAGAAAACCTTTGACGCCGCCTTCATCGGCGTGAAGCCGAACCTGAAGCTGCCGGACCTCGTCATGCCCGGCGAGAAGCCGACGACGCCGGAAAAGCAGCACCAGGCCGAGTTCGGCCCGCCGGCCAACTATTTCGCCGAGAAGATCATTCGCGCCGTCACCACCGGCGGTCGGACGCGCGAGAGCGCCAATGCAAGGGTGCTCGGGCTGATCGAGAAGCGCTACGGCGTGCCTGGCGACATCGTGCTGGCGATCTGGGGCCGCGAGACCGGCTTCGGCGCCGCCAAGATGCCCTACGACGCCTTCGAGGTTCTGGGCACCAAGGCGTTCATGTCGACCAAGAAGGACGTCTTCCGAACCGAGGTGCTGGCGGCGCTCGATATCGTCGAGCATGGGCTTGCCCCGGTCAACGCGATGAAGTCGTCCTGGGCAGGCGCGCTCGGCCAGCCGCAATTCATGCCGACGTCGTTCCTCAAGCACGCCGTAGACTTCGATGGCGACGGCCGGCCCGATATCTGGAATTCGACGCCGGACGTGCTCGCCTCGATCGCGAACTATCTTGTCCACTATGGCTGGGTGAGGGGACGCGGCTGGGGCGCCGAGGTGATCGCGCCGGCAAACGTCTCCTGCGCGCTCGAAGGACCGGACCAGGGCAAGAAGATTTCCGACTGGGTGGCGATGGGCATCAGGCGCGTCGACGGCAAGGCGTTTTCGGCGAGCGAGCTGAAGGCCGAGGGTTTTCTGCTGATGCCGGCCGGGCGCAGCGGTCCGGCCTTCATCGTCACGCCGAACTTCTATGTGCTGAAGGAATACAACACCAGCGACCTCTATGCGCTGTTCATCGGCCACGCCGCCAATCGCATCGCCAAGGGCGACGCCACCTTCGCCGGCACCTGGGGCCCGGTCGGTGATCTCCATCGGTCCGATATCGCGGCACTGCAGCGGGCGCTGGAGGCGAAGGGTTACGATGTCGGCAGCGCCGACGGCCTGCCCGGCTTTAAGACACGCCGCTCGATCGGCGTCTGGCAGGCGAAGAACGGCAAGGCAGCGACCTGTTTTCCCGATGCGAGCTTGGTCGCGCAACTGAAATGACGGCGACTTCCAAAGGTCAAAAGTTTAGCAGATTTTTCCTGATTGGAGGCTTCGATTAGCCGGCGCACGGGTCGACTCGTGGCGGCCCATTCTGGCCCAATAGCTATCTCGTAAAATGCGCGTTGCGGGTTCGAGCGCCGCCGAATAGGGTGTTGACCAACTGGACAAAAACCAGGACGGTAAGAGGTCGGTGGGCCGTCGACCGGTCCAAAGAATTCTGCAATCCTGAGCCGGGAACTCAGGTCAACAATCAACAAAACAGGGAACGACTACCATGATGCTGGAAAGGTTTGCTCTTCGCTCTCGTGGCTTGCTCGCGGGTGTGGCGATGTCTGCGCTGCTGGCGGTGCCGGCCTTCGCCGTCACGCCTGCCGACACGCTGGTCGAAGGCTTCGCCATCGACGACATCATCTCGATGGATCCGGGCGAGGCGTTCGAGCTGTCGACAGCCGAGGTGACCGGCAATACCTATGATCTCCTGGTCCGCCTCGACCTCAGCGACACCTCCAAGGTCAAGGGCGACCTCGCGGAGAGCTGGAGTGTGTCCGACGACGGCCTGACCTACACCTTCAAGCTCAAGCCCGGCATGAAGTTCGCCTCCGGCAATCCGATCACTGCGGCCGACGTCGCCTATTCCTTCGAGCGCGCCATCAAGCTCGACAAGAGCCCGGCCTTCATCATCAACCAGTTCGGCATCAGCGGCGACAATGTCACCGAGAAGGCCAAGGCGGTCGACGACACCACCTTCCAGTTCGTCGTCGACAAGGCCTATGCGCCGAGCTTCGTGCTGAACTGCCTGTCGGCCACTGTCGCGTCGGTCGTCGACAGCAAGCTGGTCAAGGAACATGTCGCCGCCGCCACGCCGAGCGCCGACTACAAATGGGACAACGACTTCGGCAACGCCTGGCTGAAGACCGGCTATGCCGGCTCGGGTCAGTTCAAGCTGCGCGAATGGCGCGCCAACGAGGCGGTCGTGCTGGAGCGCAACGACAATTACAATGGCGAGAAGGCCAAGCTCGCCCGTGTCATCTACCGCTACATGAAGGAAAGCTCAGCGCAGCGTCTGGCGCTCGAAGCCGGCGACATCGACGTCGCCCGCAATCTCGAGCCGAACGACCTCGACGCCATCGCCAAGAACGCCGACCTCACCACCGCCAGCGCCCCGAAGGGCACGGTCTACTACATCAGCCTCAATCAGAAGAACCCGAACCTTGCCAAGCCGGAGGTTCGCCAGGCGTTCAAATATCTCGTCGACTATGATGCGCTGAGCTCGACCATCCTCAAGGGCATCGGCGAGATCCACCAGTCTTTCCTGCCCAAGGGCGATCTGGGCGCCATCGACGACAACCCCTTCAAGCTCGACGTTGCCAAGGCCAAGGAACTCTTAGCCAAGGCTGGCTTGCCGGACGGCTTCAAGGTGACCATGGACGTGCGCAGCAAACAGCCTGAAACAGGCATGGCAGAATCGATCCAGCAGACGCTCGGTCAGGCCGGCATCAAGCTGGAGATCATCCCCGGCGACGGCAAGCAGACGCTGACCAAATACCGCGCCCGCAATCACGACATCTATATCGGCAACTGGGGCCAGGACTATTTCGATCCGAACTCCAATGCTCAGACCTTTGCCTCGAATCCGGACAATTCCGACGCGGCCAAGATCAGGACGCTGGCCTGGCGCAACGCCTGGGACATTCCGGACCTGACCAAGGAAACCGAGGCGGCCTTGCTGGAGAAGGATTCGGCCAAGCGCGCCGACATGTACAAGGACCTGCAGAAGAAGATCCTCGACACCAGTCCCTTCGTCGTCATCCATCAGCAGCTCGAAGTGGCCGGCCTGCGCAAGAACCTCAAGGGCTTCGCGCTCGGTCCGAGCTTCGACACCAACTTCGTCGGGACAGTCTCGAAGGAATAGTGCCAGCGGACGCGCCGCGTGAGCGTAGCTGAAAACCAGGCGGCGGCCGGGCGCGGCAGCGCCCGCGCCGTCGCCATTCTATCGTCGCTTGGCCGCTTCCTGGTCATCGCGGTGACGACCTATCTCGGTCTTCTCGCGGTGACCTTCTTCATTGGCCGCGTCATCCCCATCGATCCGGTGCTCGCCGTTCTCGGCGACCGGGCCCCCACCGCCGTCGTCGAGCGCACGCGCCGCGAGATGGGTCTCGACCTGCCGTGGATCGAGCAGTTCTATATCTACGTAAAGAATGCCATCCATGGCGACTTCGGTACCTCCGTGCTGACCACCAATCCGGTCATGACTGATATCCGCCGCGCTTTTCCGGCGACCATCGAGCTTGCCACATTGGGCACGCTGATCGGCGCGGTCATCGGCGTGCCGCTCGGCGTGTTGGCAGCGGTCAGGCGTGGCAGCCTCATCGACCAGATCGTGCGCATTATTGGCCTGATCGGCTATTCCGTGCCGATCTTCTGGCTAGGGCTGCTCGGGCTCGTGCTGTTTTATGCCAAGCTGCAGTGGGTCGCCTTTCCGGCGCGGCTCGACGTCGTCTACGAATACACCTTCACGCCGATCACCGGCTTCTATCTGCTCGACGCCGCGATGCAGGGCCAATGGGATGTCTTTTACGACGCCTACCGCCACATCATCCTGCCGGCTTCGCTGCTCGGCTATTTCTCGCTGGCCTATATCAGCCGCATGACCCGCTCCTTCATGCTGAACGAGATGGCGCAAGAATACATTGTGGCCGCGCGCGCCAAGGGCCTGTCGGAAGCGCTCATCATCTGGGGCCACGCGCTGCGCAATGCCGCGGTACCGATGGTGACCGTGATCGCGCTCTCCTACGCCAGCCTGCTCGAAGGCTCGGTGCTGACCGAGACCGTCTTCTCCTGGCCGGGCATCGGCCTCTACATAACCAACTCGCTGCAGAACGCCGACATGAACGCGGTGCTGGGCGGCACCATCGTCATCGGCTCGGTCTTCATCGGCATCAATCTCTTGTCCGACCTGCTCTACCGGTTGCTCGACCCAAGGACGAAGGTCGGATGAGCGCGGAAGTCGTCCAGTCCCGTCGCGAGTGGCTGCTTAGCGAGCGGCCGGCCTCGCGCATGCAGGCAAGGCTCGGCCGCGCCTATGTCGCCTGGCGGCGCTTCTCGGCCAATCGGCTGGCCTTCATTGGCTTGCTAATCATCCTCGCGTTGGTGGTGGTTGCCGCCTTTGCAGGTGTGCTGGCACCCTATTCGCCGACCGTGGGTGATCTGAAGAATGCCCGCCTGCTGGCGCCAGGCGCCGCGCATTGGTTCGGCACCGACGACCTCGGCCGCGATATCTATTCGCGCATCGTCTACGGCTCGCGCTGGACGCTCTATGTCGTCATCCTGGTCGCCGTCATCGCCGCTCCCATCGGCCTCCTGGTCGGCACCGTCGCCGGCTATGCCGGCGGCTGGACCGATGCGATCCTGATGCGCATCACCGACATCTTCCTCGCCTTCCCGAAGCTGGTGCTGGCCCTGGCCTTCGTCGCGGCACTCGGCCCCGGCATCGAAAACGCGGTGCTGGCGATCGCCATCACCTCCTGGCCACCCTATGCGCGCATCGCGCGCGCCGAGACGCTGACGGTGCGCAACTCGGACTACATCAAGGCGGTGCAGCTGATGGGCGCCTCGCCCTTCCGCATCGTGCTGCGCCACATCATGCCGCTCTGCATTTCCTCGCTGATCATCCGGGTGACGCTCGACATGGCGGGCATCATCCTCACCGCCGCCGGTCTCGGCTTCCTCGGCCTCGGCGCGCAGCCGCCGCTGCCCGAATGGGGTGCCATGATCGCGTCCGGTCGCCGCTTCATCCTTGACCAGTGGTGGGTGGCCGCGGCACCAGGTGCCGCCATCCTCATCGTCAGCCTCGGCTTCAACCTGCTCGGCGACGGCCTGCGCGACGCGCTCGATCCCCGGAGTGGTGACCAATGAGCGGCGACCAGTGAGCGGCAATCCGGACATGCAAACAAAAGGCGCGCTGCTCGAAGTCGACGATCTGCGCGTCACCTTCCCGACCCGGACCGGGGTCGTGCAGGCGGTGCGCGGCGTCTCGTTCTCGCTTGGCCGCGAGCGGCTGGGCATCGTCGGCGAGAGCGGCTCCGGCAAGTCGCAGACCGGCCGCGCCATCATGGGCCTCACCCCGCCGCAGGCTGAGGTGTCGGCCAAGAAACTCAGCTTCGACGGCATCGATCTGCTCTCGGTCTCATCCAGCCAGCGCCGGGCGCTGCGCGGCAACCGCATCGCCATGATCCTGCAGGATCCGAAATATTCGCTCGATCCGGTGATGACCATCGGCCGCCAGATCGTCGAGACGCTGCGCACGCATGAGAAGGTCGGAAAGGCAGAAGCGCGCGAGCGCGCGCTGGAGATGCTGCGGGCGGTGCAGATCCGCGATCCGGCCCGTGTCTTCGACCTTCACCCGCATGAAGTCTCGGGCGGCATGGGCCAGCGCGCCATGATCGCCATGATGCTGATCGCCGGGCCGGAGCTGATGATCGCCGACGAACCGACCTCGGCGCTCGACGTCACCGTGCAGCTCGATGTCCTGAACATCCTCGACAAGCTGGTCGCCGAGCGCGGCATGGGGCTGATCTTCATCTCGCATGATCTGCGCCTGGTCTCGTCCTTCTGCGATCGCGTGGTCGTTATGTATGCCGGCAAGGTGGTCGAGCAGCTCAAGGCATCCGAACTGCGCGATGCCCGGCATCCCTACACGCGCGGCCTGCTCAACTGCATGCCGAGGATCGGCTTCGAGCGGCATCCGCTGCCGGTGCTCGAGCGCAAGCCGGAGTGGGCGACATGACGGCAGCGCTTTCCGTCGAAGGGCTGGAAGTGGTCTTCGACCGTTTTCGCGCGCTGAAGGGCGTCAGCCTCGAAGTGAGGGAAGGCGAGTCTTACGGGCTGGTCGGCGAGAGCGGCTCCGGCAAGTCGACGCTGCTGAGGGCAATCACCGGCCTGGCGCCCGTCTCTTCAGGCACCATCACCGTCAACGGCAAGACGCTCGGCAAAACCCGCGACAAGGCCTTTTACCGCGAGGTGCAGATGGTCTTCCAGGATCCGTACGGCTCGCTGCATCCGCGCCAGACGGTCGACCGGCTGCTGCAGGAGCCGCTTGCCATCCACGGCATCGCCGATGGCGAAAAGCGCATCGAACGCGCGCTGGACGAGGTTGGCCTCGGCAACGGCTTCCGCTTCCGTTACGCGCACCAGCTCTCCGGCGGCCAGCGCCAGCGCGTGGCCATCGCCCGCGCGCTGATCCTCGAACCCTCGATCCTGCTGCTCGACGAGCCGACCTCGGCGCTAGATGCCTCGGTGCAGGCCGAGGTGTTGAACCTGCTCGAAGAGGTTCGGCGGCGGCGCAAGCTCACCTTCCTGATGGTCAGCCACGACCTCGCCATCATCACCCACATGTGCGAGCGGCTGATGGTGATGCAGAACGGCGAGGCGGTGGAGACGCTGACCGCAAGCCAGCTGATCGGGCACCGGGTGAGCCAGGATTATACGCGCAACTTGCTGCGGGCCAGCGAGGGGTTTGTAAGAACCGCTTGAACTCGTGCTTGCTTTGCGCGGAACCAACAGTTGCCAGGGAATTCCCATGGAGGAATGGAAGTTTGCAGACCCACCAAATGTCGCGGTGCTATCGGACAGGAGCATATTTGAACGCGGTGACTGGATCGCATACGTTTTGCATGAGGATGACGACGACGATGAAGGCGGCAGTTGGCAGTTCTACAGCAGCGACACCCGAGATTGGGATAAACGCGACATAATGCTCGTCGGCCTGCAAGAGGTGGTTCAGCGGGATGGAAGCATCCTGGCATTGGCCGATTTGCCAAAAGGCTGGCATGCTTGGCGCAACTCAAAATCATCGCCGTGGCAGCGCGCCAAGTCGCGCCCTGTACCTTCCAACGATAACGAGTGACCCGGAACAGCCTTAGGTTGGGCTTTGTACTAGTTCTCCGGTTTCAGAAACGGGCGGTTGTCTCCCGCCTTTCGGCTCCTTGATCCTGAACCACGTCACATATAGCGCTGGCAGGAACAGCAGCGTGATCGCCGTGCCGGCGATGATGCCGCCCATCATGGCGTAGGCCATCGGTCCCCAGAACACTTCGCGCGCGATCGGGATCAGCGCGAGACTCGCGGCCGCCGCCGTCAGCGCGATCGGCCGCATGCGGTGCTCGGTCGCTTCGATCACTGCCGCCCAGCGGTCCTTGCCATCGGCGACAAGATCTTCGATCTGCACGATCAGGATGACCGAGTTGCGGATCAGGATGCCGATCAGCGCCAAAACGCCGAGGATGGCGACGAAGCCGAGCGGCGCGCCGCTGGGCACGAGCGCCGCCACCACGCCGATCAGGCCCAGCGGCGCCACCGCCACCACCAGGAACAGGCGCTGGAAGCTCTGCAACTGCACCATCAGGATGGTCGCCATGATGAACAGCATCAGCGGCACGACGGCCGCGATCGGTCCCTGGCTGTTGGCGCTTTCCTCGACCGAGCCGGCGGTCTGCACCGAATAGCCGGGCGGCAGCTTGGCGATGAAGGCGTCGACCGACGGCTTCAACTCGTTGACGACGGTCGCCGGCAGCACGTCGCCGACCATGCCGGCGCGCACGGTGATCGTCGGCGTTCGGTTGCGCCGCCACACCGTCGGCTGTTCCAGTTCGTAGCGGAAGTTGGCGACCGCCGCGAGCGGGATCGCCTCGCCGTTCCCGGTCGGCAATTGCATGTTCTGCAGCGTCTCGATCGAGCCGCGCTCGGCCTCGCGCGAGCGCGCCACGACATTGATCAGATAGGTCGCGTCGCGCACCTGGGTGATGGTCGAGCCGCCGACCGTGCTGTTCAGCGCGCTGGCGATATCGGACGAGGTGATGCCGAGCTGGCGCGCCTTGTCCTGCAGCACGTCGACCCGCAGCACCCGCTGCGGCTCGTTCCAGTCGAAGGTGGGCGCGGCAAGCTTGGGGTTGGCCGAGATCACACCGGCGAACTGTTGTGCGAGTTCCCGCACCGTCTGGATGTCCGGACCGCCGACGCGGTACTGCACCGGGCGTCCGACAGGCGGCCCGAGCTCCAGCAATTTGACGAAGGCGTCGGTGCCCACGAATTCCTCGCGCAGCAGCTTTTCCAGCGCCGGCTTCACCCGGTTGCGCGCCTCGATGCTCTTGGTGACGATGACGGTCTGGCCGAAATAGGGATTGGCCGGCTGCACGTCATAGGCGAGCACGAAGCGCACGGCGCCCTGACCGATATAGGAGGAGAAATGGTCGACGTCGGGATTGCCGACCAGCGCCCGCTGCTCGAATCGTTCCATCTGGTCGCGCGTCTCGGCGATCGACGAATTCTGCGGCAGGTTCCAGTCGACGATCAGCTCCGGCCGGTCGGAGGGCGGGAAGAACTGCTGCTGGACGAGGCCGAAGCCGGCGATGGAGGCGGCGAACAGAAGCATGGTCGCGATAATCGTCAGCCAATGGCGCCGCACCGATAAGACGAGCACGCGCCGGAACATTGATGTGAATCTCCCCGGCTGGTCGTGATGCTTGGCCTTCATCGTCGCCGGCAGGATGGTGACCCCGAGCAGCGGCGCGAACAGCACCGCCACGATCCATGACACCAGGAGCGACACGGCGATAACGACGAACAGGGTGAAGGTGTATTCGCCGGCGGCACTCGAGTTGAGGCCGATCGGGATGAAGCCGGCGACCGTCACCAGCGTTCCGGTCAGCATCGGGAAGGCGGTGGAGGTGTAGACATAGGTCGCCGCCTTGCGCAGATTGTCGCCCACCTCCAGCCGGGCCACCATCATCTCCACCGCGATCATCGCGTCGTCGACCAACAGGCCGAGCGCGATGATCAGCGCGCCGAGCGAAATGCGCTGCAGCGAGATGCCGAGATAGGCCATGACCGTGAAGGTGATGGCCAAAACCAGCGGGATCGACAGCGCCACCACGAAGCCGGCACGCAGGCCGAGGCTGATGAAGGAGACCGCGAGCACGATCGCCACCGCCTCGAAAAGCGCGCGGGTGAAGCCCGAAACGGCCTCCTCGACGATGACAGGCTGGTCGGCGACCAGATGCACGCCGACACCGACCGGCAGGTCGGCTAGCACCTTCTGCATCTCCTTGTGCAGCGCCTCGCCGAATTCGAGCAAATTGGCGTTGGGCTTCATGCCGATGGCGAGCCCGATCGCGTCCTGCCCGTTGAAGCGGAACAAGGCCGTCGGCGGGTCGACATAGCCGCGCTTGATCGTCGCCACGTCGCTCAGCCGGAAGAAGCGGTCGTTGACGCGCAGGTTGATGGCGCGCAGGCTTTCCTCGGAAGTGAATTGCCCGCCGACGCGCACGCTGATCCGCTCCGGACCGGACTGGATGACGCCGGAGGGCGTGATGGCGTTCTGGGCCTGGAGGCTGGCGACGATCTGCTGCTGGTTGAGGCCGAGCGCCGCGATTTGGCGGGTCGAGAATTCGAGATAGATCGCCTCGTCCTGGGCGCCGACCAGGTCGACCTTGCCGGCATTCGGCACGGTCAGGATCTTGGTTCGGACATCCTCGACATAGTCGCGTAGCTGGCGCGGCGTCAGCCCGTCGGCGGTGAAGGCATAGATGTTGCCGTAGACGTCGCCGAAACGGTCGTTGAAGAACGGCCCCTGCACGCCTTGCGGGAACTGCGCCCAGATATCGTCGATCATGTTGCGCACCTGCAGCCAGGTCGGCACGACGTCGCGGGCCTTGGTGGTCGGCTTCAGGTTGACGAAGATGACGGTCTTGCCGGCTGTGGTGACCGATTTGGTGTAGTCGAGGCTGTCCAATTCCTCGAGCTTCTTCTCGATGCGGTCGGTCACCTGGCGCACGGTCTCGTTGACCGAGGCGCCCGGCCAGTTGGCCTGGATAACCATCGTCTTGATGGTGAAGGCGGGATCCTCCTCGCGGCCAAGATGGAGGTAGGAGAAGATGCCGGCCACGACGAAGACCAGCATGAAATACCAGACCAGCGAGCGGTGGCCGAGCGCCCAGTCGGAGAGATTGAAGCCCTTCATCAGGCCCCTCCCTCGAGCACCTTGACCTTCTGGCCTTCGCTGAGGCTATGGACGCCGGCCGTGACGACGCGCATGCCGGCCTCCAGGCCCGACGCCACCGTGAAGGTGCCGCCGTTCTTCGAGGCGATCTTGACCTCGCGCACGCTCACGCTCGCGGTCTGCGGATCGACGATCCACACTTTTTCGGCGCCATCCTTTTCGAGCAGCGCCGACATCGGCAGTTCGATGGTCGGCGCCACCTTGGTCATGCGGGTCGCCGTGATCGTCGAGCCAAGCCGGAAGGCCGTGGGCGGATCGACGAGCGTCAGGCGCACGCGACGGGTGCGGGTCGAGCCTTCGGCCTGCGGCGCGATCTCGCGCAGCTTGGCCTCGGTCGTGATGGTGGGCAGCGACTGCAGGATGATCTGGAACGGCGTGCCGACGGTGAGATCACCGGTCAGCCGATCGGGAATGTCGACCACCGCCTCACGCGGATCGGTGCGCGCCACGGTGACGACGGTCTGCCCCGGCGACACCGTCTGGCCGACCTCGGCGCCGACCGCGGTGACGACGCCGTCGAAATCGGAGAACAGCCGGGCATAGCCGAGTTGCTCCTGCGACTTGGCTAAAGCCGCATTCGCCCGCTCGACGCTGGCGGCAGCTGCCTGCCGCGCCTGCTGAGCGGCATCGAAGACGGCCTGCGACGTGTTGGCGGAAGCAAGCAACTGACGCTGCCGCTCCTCGCTTGCCGCTGCATTGGCGAATTGCGCCTGGGTGTTCGACAATTCCGCCTTGGAAGCCTGAACGGCGAGCTCCAGCGCTGTCGGATCGAGGGCGGCGATTGTCGTACCCTTGCTGACGAGGTCGCCGACCTTGACGTCACGCGACACGACGTGGCCGAGCAGGCGGAAGGCAAGGTCGGCGCTGTACTGCGGCTCGACCGTCCCGGCGAAACCGAAGGTCTCGACCGACTTCGGTTCGACGACCACCGACAGCACCGGCCGGATGATCTCGGGTGGCTTCTCTTCCGAGCGCGAACAGGCGGCAAGCGATGCGACGAGGATGAGCGCGGAAATGCCAGGTAGCCGCTTCATTGGCCCGCCCCCGCTATCTCGATCGTCTGTCCCGGGCTGAGCAGCTGTCCGCCGGCGGTGACGACGCTCTGACCGACCTCCAGCCCCCTGTCGACGACGACCACCCCGGAATCGAAGGCAAGCACCTCGATCGGCGTCGTCGCCACCGCCTTGGTCGACGGATCGACGACCCACACCGCTGGCTTGCCGGCGGTGGACGTCAGCGCCTGCCAGGGCAACAGCACGGCCTTCACCGCCTTGGCGCTGACGGTGCCGATCACGGCGGCGCCGAGCGGCATGCCGGCGGGCGTATCGGGTATGCCGACCTTGACCCGGATCGATCCCGACGCGGTGTCGACCGCCGGCGAAGTCTCGCGCACTTTGCCCATCGCCTTGACCTGCGGGTCGGAAAGCAGCGTGATCGTCACCGCCGGCGCCGAAGGCGTCTGGGCAACGAGCGTCTCATGCACATTGAACACCGCGTCGCGGTCGCCGTCCTCGGCGATAGTGAACACGGTCTGCGCCGCCTGCACCACCTGTCCGGCTTCCACCTGGCGCGCGGTGATCACGCCGGCCGCACCCGCCTTGAGCTCGGTATAGGACAGGTTTTCCTTGGCGTTGGCCAAAGCGCTTTGCGCGGCGTCGACGCTGCCTTGCGCGACTTTCATCGTCTGGTCGGCGCTGTCGAAGTCGCGCCTGGTGGTAAAGCCCTGCGAAAGCAGCGTCTTTTGCCGCTGGTAGGTGGCCGTGGCCTGGGTAAGCTGCGCCTGCGTCGCGTCGAGATCGGCCTGCGCCGAGCGCAGGTCGGATTCCTGCTCCTGCGGATCGACGCGGGCCAGCACCGTGCCCTGGTCGACATGCTGGCCGACCTCGACGAGCCGCTCAGCGACGCGCCCGCCGACGCGGAACGACAGATTGTTGAGCGTGCGGGCCGCGATCACGCCGGTAAGCGAGGTCCTTGGCGCATAGTTCGCAAGGGCCACGGTCTGCGTCGTCACCATGACTGGCAGCCTCTTTTCCGCGGCCTGCTGCTTCTGGCAGCCGGCGGCCAAAAGCGTAGCGGCGGCGCAGGCGAGCAACAAAAAGATGTATGGACGAGACGAAGGGCGGGGTGGTGATGACGGCAAGGCGGACGATGTCGCGATCCTGCTCATGGTTCCCCTCGGTTCCGCATATGCCATTCCTGACGGCGGCACGTCGCGGATAACAGCGAGGATAATCGATCGCCGGGAAAAGGAAACTGTTTCTGCCTGACGATCGGCCTGCTGGTTAAGATGGATTTCTACCCTGAGGCAGGCCCAATCGACTGGGCCATGGTGCCAACTTGAGGAAAACGTGAAATAAGGCGAGAACAGCTCATCAACGAAACGGGCGCGCCTGCCCGATGAGGGACGAGATGAAGAATTCAGCCATTTCCGAACGCAAGAACCAGTCGATCTCGCGCGGCGTCGGCATGACCACGCAGATCTACGCCGATCGCGCCGAAAATTCGGAAATCTGGGACGTCGAAGGCCGCCGTTATATCGACTTCTCGTCAGGCATTGCGGTCGTCAACACCGGCCACCGCCATCCCAAGGTCATCGAGGCGGTCAAGGCGCAGCTCGACCGCTTCACCCACACCTGCCATCAGGTAGTGCCCTATGAAAGCTATGTGCGGCTGGCCGAGCGCCTGAACGGCATGCTGCCCGGCAAGTTCGACAAGAAGACCGTCTTCGTCACCACCGGCGCCGAGGCGGTCGAGAACGCGATCAAGATCGCCCGCAACGCCACCGGCCGCCAGGCGGTCATTGCCTTTTCCGGTGGCTTCCATGGCCGCACCTTCATGGGCATGGCGCTGACCGGCAAGGTCGTGCCCTACAAGGTCGGCTTCGGCGCCATGCCGGCCGACGTCTTCCACGCGCCGTTCCCGGTCGCGCTGCACGGCGTTTCGGTCGCAGATTCGCTTGCCGCGTTGGACAAGCTGTTCAAGGCCGATGTTGATCCGGCCCGGGTCGCGGCCATCATCGTCGAGCCGGTGCAGGGCGAGGGCGGCTTCTACGAGGCGCCGCGCGATTTCATGGCAGCACTGCGCAAGATCTGCGACCAGCACGGCATCCTGCTCGTCGCCGACGAAGTGCAGACCGGCTTTGCCCGCACGGGAAAAATGTTCGCCATGGAGCATCATGACGTGGCGCCCGACATCACTACCATGGCCAAGAGCCTCGCCGGCGGTTTCCCGCTGGCGGCGGTCACCGGCCGCGCCGAGATCATGGACGCGCCCGGCCCTGGCGGTCTCGGCGGCACCTATGGCGGCAGCCCGATCGGCGTCGCCGCGGCGCACGCCGTGCTCGATGTCATCGAGGAGGAAAAGCTCTGCGACCGCGCCAATGCGCTAGGCGCCAGGCTGAAGCAGCGGCTGGAATCGATCCGGGAGGATGTGCCGGAAATCGTCGATATCCGCGGCCCGGGCTTCATGAACGCGGTCGAGTTCAACGATGTGAAGAAGGGCCTGCCGTCGGCCGAATTCGCCAATGCGGTGCGGCTGAAGGCGCTCGACAAGGGCCTCATCCTGCTCACCTGCGGCGTCTACGGCAACGTCATCCGCTTCCTGTCGCCGATCACCATCCAGGACGGCGTCATGACCGAGGCGCTGGACATCCTGGAGAGCTCGATCCGCGAAGTCCGCGCGGCTTGATTTAGTCTAGCCCGTCGCCCTCGCGGGCTCGTCCTGGCTGAAGGCGGCGAGCGCAGCCTTCAGCGCATCCGGACCTGCCGCAACGGTCTGCGGCGCTGGCGAGAAGCCGGCGCCGAGCATCTTGCGGCCAAGCATGTGGTCGGCCGGACGGTTGACGGATTCGATGCCGAGCAGCCGGTTGCCCGCATAGTGGTAGATGGAGAACTTGTTCTCGGCCGGCTCGCCCAGCACGACATGGCTGTCGCCGCCTTGCGTCAGGCCGACCATCTGCAGCTTCATGTCGCCGATATCCGACCAGAACCACGGCACGGCCGAGAAGGGCTCCGTGTGGCCGAGGATGGTGCGCGCGGCAAGCCGCGCCTGGTCGGTGGCGTTCTGTACCGATTCCAGCCGCACGTCGCCGCCGGTGAACCAGTGCCGGTAGGAGGCGGCATCGCCGACGGCGAGGATTTCCGGGATTGAGCTCTGCATATGCTGGTCGACGCGGATGCCGTTGGCAATAGCGATGCCGGCGGCTTCCGCCAATTCGACATTGGGCACGACGCCGATGCCGATGATCAGTATTTGCGCCGGCAGGTGTTCGCCACTCGAGGTGACGGCGGTAGAGACGCGGCCGCCTTCGCCGTCGAGCTTGGCGATGGTGGTGCCGGTCAGAATGCGCACGCCCATCGCCTCCAGGCGTTGCCGCACATGGCTTGCGATCACCGGCGCCACCGCGCGGCCGAGCAGCCGGTCGACGGCCTCGACGACGGTGACCTTGCGGCCGGCCGCCCTGAGCGTCGCCGCGATCTCGAGGCCGATGAATCCGCCGCCGAGAATGACCACGTCTTCGCTTTGCGCGCTCAACTCGCGGATCAGCCGCGCGTCGGCCAGCGAACGCAGCGATACCACGCCGGCGAGTTCCACGCCCTCGAGCTTGAGAAGGCGCGGCCGCGAGCCGGTCGCGAGCACCAGCCGGTCGAAGGGAATTGCGCCGCCGCCAGCGACTGCCAGCCTGTGCGCGCCGGCATCGATGCTGTCGATGCGCACGCCCGGCCGGTAATGGATGGCATTGCCGGAATAGAAGGCTTCGCCGCGCAGGGGCTGAGGCTTCGCCTCGGCATCCTTGATGAAGGTCTTGGACAGCGGCGGCTTGTGATAGGGCAGTTCGTTTTCGTCGCCGATCAGGATGACCGGTCCGTCATAGCCTTCCTCGCGCAGACTTGCGGCCGCCTGGACGCCGGCATGACCCGCACCGACAATGACCACCCCGTTCTTCATCGCAGTCCTTTTTCGCTTTCGAATCTAGGATCTTCCGCCAGGTGGCGATTGTCTGGCGCCGCCGCAAGAGCCCTGGTCCGGGTCGCACCCAGAATGGCCGCCTGTCAATCCGGATGTTGGGCAGCGCCGCCGGGCTTAAAGTTGATAATTGTAGTTTAGAATAATTCTAAACTGTTGTTTCAATTGAATTTTCTCTGCTTCACCAGTTGACTTCCGACCTCTCCGCCGCTTTATGGAGGGCTGCGCTCCCGGCGCATTCCTTTGATGTCTGGGCCTTGAACCCTTTCGATTGGAGGCATTTCGGTGTCTTTTGCTGATTGGTCGCGCCATTGCGCGGCAACCTTGCCTTTTCCGGTCATTCGTGCCTGCGCTGGCGTCGCGCGCCTGCGGCCGCATGCCTATGTCATTGAATTTCTGAGGAGATGGGATTGATGAAAGCGATAATTTCGCCGCGACTTATTACGCCACGTTGGGGCAGCAGGCTTGCCGCGATCGGCGCCACCGCGGCGTTGACGGCCGCCGTGTTCGTGCTGCCGGCAAAAGCCGAAACCGACGCGAAGGCGGTGATCAAGACCTACGCCGACATCGCGCTGGCAAAGTATGAGGATTCGCTGACCACCGCGCAGGCGCTCGACAAGGCCGTCGACGCGCTCATCGCCAAGCCTTCGGCCGAGACGCTCGACGCCGCCCGCGATGCCTGGAAGGCCGCTCGCATTCCCTACCAGCAGACCGAGGTCTATCGCTTCGGCAACAAGATCGTCGACGACTGGGAAGGCAAGGTGAATTCCTGGCCGCTGGACGAAGGCCTGATCGACTATGTCGCCAAGAGCTACGGCACCGAGTCGGACGAAAACTCGCTCTATACGGCCAATGTCATCGCCAACAAGGAAATCGAGATCAATGGCGAGAAGGTCGACGCCTCGAAGCTGACGCCCGAATTCCTCTCCGGCACGCTGCAGGAAGCCGGCGGCGTCGAGGCCAATGTCGCGACCGGTTATCACGCCATCGAGTTCCTGCTCTGGGGCCAGGACCTGCACGGCACCGGTCCCGGCGCCGGCGAGCGGCCTTACACCGACTACGATCTCAAGAATTGCACCGGCGGCAACTGCGACCGCCGCGCCGAGTATCTGAAGTCGGCGAGCGACCTTCTGGTGTCCGACCTGCGGGAGATGGTCGACAACTGGAAGGACGACGGCGCGGCGCGTAAGAACCTTACCGACGGCGAGCCGAACGCCGGCATTTCCACCATCTTCACCGGCATGGGCTCGCTCTCTTATGGCGAGTTGGCCGGCGAGCGCATGAAGCTCGGCCTGCTGCTGCACGATCCGGAGGAGGAGCACGACTGCTTCTCCGACAACACCTACAACTCGCATCTCTATGACGCGGTCGGCATCCGCGCCGCCTATCAAGCCAGCTATACGCGTCTAGACGGCACCGTGGTTTCCGGCCCGTCGGTGTCGGATATGGTGAAGGCTGCCGATCCGGCGATCGCCAAGCAATTGTCTGACAAGCTCGACGTGACGGTCGCCAAGATGGAAGCCATCAAGGCGCGCGCGCTGGCTGGCGAGGCCTATGACCAGCACATCGCCGAGGGCAACACGGAAGGCAACGCCACGGTGCAGGCGGCGATCGATGCGCTGATCGATCAGACCAAGTCGATCGAGCGCGCCGTCGGTTCGCTCAAACTCAACGTCATCGCCTTCGAGGGCTCCGACAGCCTCGATGCGCCGGACAAGGTGTTCAAGTAAGATTGTCGGGCCAGTAACAGCCAAACGGCGCCGGAATGGCGCCGTCAGCCAGAGCAAGTAAATGCTGATCTGCCATTGCAACATCATCACCGAAAAGGAGATCGAGCAGACGATCATCGGTCTGCTGGATGAAGATCCCTGGCAGCTTATTGTGCCGGCCAAGGTCTATCATGCCATGCGCAAGCGCGGCCGCTGTTGCGGCTGCTTCCCAAATGTGGTGGAAACGATCATTCGGGTCACCGAGAACTACCACGCCCGTTCAGAGGGGAGCGGCGCGGACATCGTTTCACACCTGGATCGCGTAAGAGGCTTGCGCGTCCAATACGGGAGCAGATTCCATGAAAGGCGAACCGCAGATCATCGAGCGGCTTAACGAAGCCCTGTTTCTGGAGCTCGGAGCCGTCAACCAGTACTGGGTCCACTATCGTCTGCTCGAGGATTGGGGCTACACCAGGCTGGCAAAGAAGGAGCGGGCGGAATCGATCGAGGAAATGCATCACGCCGACCGGCTGGTGGGCCGCATCATCTTCCTCGAAGGACATCCGAACCTGCAATCCGTCGCACCGCTGCGCATCGGCCAGAACGTGAAGGAAGTGCTCGAATCCGACCTCGCCGGCGAATATGACGCGCGCACGTCCTACAAGCGCTCGCGCGAGATCTGTCATGAGGCGGGCGACTACGTGTCGATGAAGCTGTTTGAGGATTTGCTGGCAGACGAGGAAGGCCATATCGACTTCCTGGAGACGCAGCTCGACCTGCTCGCCTCGATCGGCGAGGAAAAATACGGCCAGCTCAACGCCGACTCGGCCAACGAGGCGGAATAAGGACATGCGGGAATGCGGCGCGCCGTAGATTTCTTGCGCCGCTTGCGGCGGGCCCGAGATGGTGGCCTGCCGCTTCAGAACAATCCGCGATACCCGAATTGTCGCGCGGGTTCGCTTTTGCTGGCGGTCACGCTTTCTGCTTCTGCCACGGCCGGCGAGCCGGGCCCCGCCGCCAGCCGCACCGATCTGACGCTGAAGGATCAGGCGCGGGTGCTGGCCGTCACCAGGCCGACCACGGATTTCTCCAAGCCCGAGCCGTTCGAATTGATGCAGGGCGGCGCCGGCACGTCGGAGAAGGACGTCAACCGCGACGCCTTCTCGCAGTCTTCCGCCAACATCACTTTCGAGGAGGAGGGGACCTTCAAGCTCGGCAACGCGCTTTTCCGCAAGAACTGGGTGTCGTCGCCGTCGTCGACGCAGGCCTCCGACGGGCTCGGCCCGCTGTTCAACGAACGCGCCTGCCAGAATTGCCACCTGAAGGATGGCCGCGGCCACCCGCCGGAAGGTGGCACAAGCTCCACGTCGATGTTCCTGCGGCTCGCGCGCGACGCAAGCAACGCGGAGGAGAAGGCCGCGCTTGCTGATCACAAGGTGCTGAACCTTCCCGATCCGGTTTACGGCTCGCAACTGCAGGAACTCGCGGTTCCAGGCCTCAAGGGCGAGGGCCGCATGCGTGTCGACTATACGGAAGAGAAGGTTGTGCTGGGTGACGGTGCGGTCGTTTCGCTGCGCAAACCCAGCTACTCGATCCAAGACCTGGCCTATGGCCCGCTCGATCCACGCACGACTTTGTCGCCGCGCCTGACGCCGCCGATGATCGGCCTCGGCCTGATCGAGCAGATTGCGCCTGCCGACATCTTGGCAAATGCCGATCCGGACGACCGCGATGGCGACGGCATCTCCGGCCGGCCGAACATCGTTCGCAATGGCGGCGAGATCACCTTGGGCCGCTTCAGCTGGAAGGCGCAGGCCGCATCGATCCGCCAGCAGGCGGCCGACGCCTTTGCCGGAGACATCGGCATCTCGACGCCGGAGGTGCCGCGACATTGGGGCGACTGCACCTTGGCTGAGAAGGATTGCCTTGCCCTGCCGAATGGCGTGCAGCAGCGCCTGGGCACGACGGAAGCGCCGCCCCCGGTCATGGATCTCGTCACCTTCTATTCGCAGAACCTTGCCGTGCCGGCGCGGCGTGATCTCGGCAAGCCGGAGGTCCTTGCCGGCAAGAAGCAATTTTATGAGATGGGCTGCATTTCCTGCCACATGCCGAAATTCGTCACCCTGCGCGGCACGCCCAACAAGGCGCAGGCCTTCCAGCTGATCTGGCCCTATTCCGATTTCCTGCTGCACGACATGGGCGAAGGCGTCGCCGACGGGCAGCGTGTTGGGGAAGCGAGCGGCAGCGAATGGCGTACCCCGCCGCTCTGGGGCATTGGCCTGACCGCGACGGTCAACGGCAACGGTTTCTATCTGCATGACGGGCGCGCGCGCACGCTCGAAGAGGCGATCCTCTGGCATGGCGGCGAGGGCCGGAAGGCGCGCGACCGTTTTGCCGCCGCCGATGCCGCGAACCGCGCTGCGCTGATCAAATTCCTGGAGTCGCTCTGATGTCGAAACGCCTGGCCGCCGCCTTTGCCCTTCCCCTGTTTCTGGCCGGGGCATTGCCGGCCTCGACCGCGGTCAAAGCCTCCGATGTCATCGGACGCGCGATCGATGGCTTCGTGCGCCCGGCCTATGCCAGTCTCGACGATCATGCAGCGAGCCTGACCAAGGCGATGCACCAGCTTTGCGCAGCACCGTCTGAGCAAAATCTCGATGCGGCGCGCGCGGATTTTTCGGCCACCGTCGAGACCTGGTCGGTGGCTGAGATCATCGCCTTCGGGCCGATCAAGGAGAACAACCGGCTGGAGCGCATGCTCTACTGGCCGGACCGCAAAAGCATCGGCTTGAGGCAGGTGCAGGCGACGCTCGCCGCCAAGGATCCCTCCGCCACCGATCCGGCGCAACTGGCGGGAAAGAGCGTTGCGATGCAGGGGCTCGGCGCGCTGGAATATGTGCTGTTCGGCGATGGCGCCGAGGCGCTTGCCGAGAAGGACGAGCCCTATCGCTGTGCCTATGGCGCGGCGGTCGCCGGCAACATCGAGGCGATCGCCAGCGAGGTCCGCGACGCCTGGAACAAGCCCGACGGCTTTGCTTCGCTTTGGGCCAATCCAGGGCCGAAGAACCCGCTCTATCGCGATGGCACCGAAGCGGTGACGGAACTGGTCGGCGTTTTCATCAACGAGCTGGAAATGATCCGCGACGTGCGCCTTAAAGGCTTCCTTGGCGCAAAGCCGGAAGCCGACAAGCCGAAGCAGGCGATCTACTGGCGCTCGCAGAACACGACGAACTCGCTGGCCGGGAACCTGTCCGGCATAGACCGGCTGTTCCAGGCCTCGAAGCTTGGCGATGCGCTGCCCGCCGATGCGCAATGGATGGCGCAATCCATCCACATTCAGCTCACCAACGGCGTGGCGACCGCAAAGTCCGTCAACGGCCCGATCGACAAGGCGCTCGCCGATCCGGCATTGCGCGACAAGCTCGACCATTTCGCGCTGATCACCTCCAGCCTTTCGACCCTGATCGGCACCCGGATGACCGCCGAGTTCGGGCTGACCGCCGGCTTTTCGTCGCTTGACGGGGATTGATGCTGTGAAGACCCCGCTCATCGATCGCCGTGATTTCCTGCGCGCTGCCGGCGCGAGCTTCGCCGCCGCCATGACACCGCGCGCCTGGGCGGATACGCTGGCGGTGGACGCCGTCTTTGCCACGGCCTTCGTCAAGCGCGACGGCAGCTTCGGCGCCGCCGTGCTCTCCGAGGCCGGCAAGATATTGCATACCTTCGATCTGCCCGACCGTGGCCACGACGTCACCTTCGATCCGGTGTCGAAGCGCTCGGTCGTCTTCGCCCGCCAGCCCGGCACCTTCGCGGTGGTCTTCGACCATGCCGGCCGCGAGAAGCCGTTGACCATCGCCAGCATCGCCGGCCGGCATTTCTTCGGCCATGGCGTGTTCTCGCCGGACGGCGCGCTGCTCTATGCCGCCGAGAATGATTTCGACAACGCCGCCGGCGTCGTCGGCATCTATGACGCGCGGGCGAAGTTCAACCGCGTCGGCGAGTTCCCGACCTACGGCATGGGGCCGCATGAACTGCTGCTGCTTGGCGACGGCCGGACGCTGTCCATTGCCAATGGCGGCATCGAAACGCATCCGGATTTCGGCCGCGCCGAGCTCAACATCGCGACGATGAAGCCCTCCTATACGCTGGTCGACCGCATCACCGGCGACCTGATCGAAAAGCACGAGCTGCCGCCGCCGCTGCACCAGCTCTCGATCCGTCACATGGACCGCGACCAGGCGGGCACCGTCTGGTTCGGCTGTCAGTATCGAGGACCGGCGACCGACCGCCCGGCGCTGGTCGGCCGCGCCGCGCGCGGCAAGGAACTCGAGCTGCTGGAGATGCCGCAGGAGGTGCTCTCGGGCTTCCGCAACTATATCGGCTCGGTTGCCGCCAATTCCACCGCCGGCACCGTCGCCGTCACCTCGCCCGAGGGGAATTCGCTCGCCGTCATCGACGCTGCCAGCGGGCGGATTGTCGCGACCAAATCGCTTGTCGAGGTTTGCGGCCTGGCCCCGGATGGCGCCGGCTTCATGGCGACGACCGGCGCTGGCGCGATCGTCGGCGGTGCCGGTGCTACGCGTTCCGAGCCCGACTATGTCTGGGACAACCACATGCTGCGCATCGCGGCTGCGGTCTGACGGCCGGAAGCAAAGCCGCTTAACATTTATGCGGCCTGGCACTTGCGGCGGCGGGCCATGCCGGGCAGAGGGAAGGCGTTCGTTAACCGGCCCCATGAAGCTGCCCGCATGAAAATGCTCGCCATCGACTGCGCCGCCAGTCTCTGTGCCGCCTGCGTCTATGATGCGGGCGCGGGCGTCGAGCGTGGTCGCCATGTGCTCGACCTCGGCAAGGGGCATGCCGAGCATCTGATGGCCGTCATCGAGGCCGCCTTGAAGGCCGGTGGGATCGGCTATCGGGAGCTGGATGCCGTTGCCGTCTCGATAGGCCCTGGTTCTTTCACTGGCCTGCGCGTCGGCGTGTCAACCGCGCGCGGCCTGGCGCTGGCCCTGAAAATCCCGGCCATCGGCGTGACGACGCTGGAAGCGCTGGCGGCGGAGGCTGCAAATGCCTTTCCCGGCCGCGCCGTGCTTGCCGCGCTCGACGGCGGCCGTGAGGAAATCCATGCGGCTCTTTTCGACAAAGCGTTAGCCTTGACTTACGGTCCAGCGGTGGCCACGCTTTCCGAGGCGACCGGGATGGCAGTCAACGCGACCGCGGTTCTCGCTGGCACCGCCGCGCCGCTGATTGCCGCGGCGGCCGGACATGGTTTCGATATCGGGCCGGTTGTTGCCACGGCGGACATCGCCACCTATGCCCGGCTGGCCGCTGCCAAGGGGGCGGGCGAAAAGCCGAAGCCGCTTTATCTGCGTGGCGCCGACGCCAAACCGCAGGCTGGTTTCATTCTGCCAAGGCAGGGCCATGAAGCCGGAAAGCCGGGTTTTGGAAAAGATCATGGGCCAAAGGGAAAAAAGTCCTGATGCGCATACCTTTCTTTCAGCCGCGCCGCAGGGACTATGCGCTGGAGCCGCTGACGGTTGCCGACAGCGCCGCCGTCTCGGTGCTGCATCGCGAGGATTTTGTCCGGCCCTGGACCGACGGTGAGTTCTCGGCGCTGCTCGAACAGGAGACCGTGTTCGGCTACGCCGCGCGCGAGACGGGACAGGGATCGAAACCTCCGGTCGGTTTCGTGCTGGCGCGTCTGGCGGCGGGCGAGGGCGAGATCCTGACCGTTGCCGTCGCCCGCGCGCATCGCCGCCAGGGGCTCGGCTGGCAATTGATGGATGCGGTGCTGCGCGAACTGCACGCGCAGCGCGCCGAGGCGCTCTTCCTCGAAGTCGACGAGACCAATCAGCCGGCCATCGCGCTCTACCGCAGGCTTGGCTTCCGCCAGGTCGGCCAGCGTCCGAACTACTACCGCTCGACCGAGCACGGCCCGACCGGCGCGCTTGTCATGCGCCGCGATCTTCGCTAGCCAGACCGCCGGGTGTCTGGGCCGGAGCGAATGATCAAGAAATTGCGGATTTTCCTGGCGTTCGCCCTTGTCGTGGCCGGTACGCTGGTGCTGGTGCCGCTGCAACTCCTGTCGATGAAGACCAGGCTCTGGCCGGAGACGGTCGTCCTGAGAATCTGGCACAGCATGATCCTCAAGGCGCTGGGCATTCGCGTGCACGTCAAGGGCGCGCTGTCCAAGGAGCGCCCGTTGCTCATCGCCGCCAACCACATCTCCTGGACCGACATCATGGTGCTCGGCTCCTTTGTCGATGTGAAGTTCATCGCCAGGGCAGACATGGAAAGCTGGCCGATGATCGGCATGCTGTCCAAGCTGCAGCGCACCGTCTTCATCGAGCGCGAGCGCAAGCGCACCTCCGGCGACCAGGCGAGCGAGATCGGCAGGCGCATGGCCAAGGGCGACGCGATGGTGCTGTTCGCCGAGGGCTCGACCGGCGACGGCAATCTGGTGCTGCCGTTCAAGAGCACCTTGTTCGGCGCGGCCTCGATGGCGATTTCCGAAGGGGCCGCGGACCAGGTGTTCATCCAACCGGTGGCGATCGCCTATACCCGGGTGCATGGCGTGCCGATGGGCCGCCGTCACCGGCCGATGGCCGCATGGATCGGCGACCAGCATCTGATGCCGCATCTGAAGGTCCTGCTGGCCGAAGGCGCGGTCGATGCCGAGGTGCATTTCGGCGATCCGGTGCCGTTCGCCAAGGGTTCGAACCGCAAGGAAACGGCAAGATTGATGGAAGCCAGGGTCCGCGAGATGATGCAGACCGCGCTCGCCGATCCCCGCCCAAGCCGCTGAATCAGCCAGAATCGTCTGTTTTTTGTCACGGAAAGGCGTTAGAAGCCGCCCGATGGAATTGAACACGATCGAAAGCCACGACATCGGCACGGCGCCCGAGCATGTGGCCAGCCCAGCTCCGGCGGCGAAAAAGGTCTTCGTCAAGACCTATGGCTGCCAGATGAATGTCTACGATTCCCAGCGCATGACCGATGCGCTGGCCGCCGACGGCTATGTCGCGACCGACGCCGTCGAGGACGCCGATCTGGTGCTGCTCAACACCTGCCATATCCGCGAAAAGGCGGCCGAAAAGGTCTATTCCGAGCTTGGCCGCATCCGCGACATGAAGGCCGAGCGCGCCGAGACCGGGCGCGAGCTGCTAATCGGCGTCGCCGGCTGTGTGGCGCAGGCCGAGGGCGCTGAGATCATCCGCCGCGCGCCCGCGGTCGATCTGGTCATCGGACCGCAGACCTATCACCGTCTGCCCGATGTGCTTGCGAGGGTCCGCGGCGGCCAGAAGATCGTCGAGACCGACTACGCCATTGAGGACAAGTTCGAGCATCTGCCGCAGCCGAAGCGCGCCGAGCTCGCAAAGCGCGGCGTGACTGCGTTCCTCACCGTTCAGGAAGGCTGCGACAAGTTCTGCACCTTCTGCGTCGTGCCTTATACGCGCGGCTCCGAGGTATCGCGCCCGGTGGCGCAGATCGTCGCCGAGGCCGAGCGCCTCGCCGAGGCCGGCGTGCGCGAGGTGACGTTGCTCGGCCAGAACGTCAATGCCTGGCACGGGGAGGGCGAAAATGGCGAGGAATGGGGCCTTGGCCGGCTGCTTTTCCGCCTGGCAGAGATTCCTGGGCTGGCGCGCCTGCGCTACACGACCAGCCATCCGCGCGACATGGATGACGAATTGATCGCCGCGCACCGTGACCTGCCCGCCTTGATGCCCTATCTGCATCTACCAGTGCAGTCTGGCTCCGACCGGATACTGAAGGCGATGAATCGCAGGCATACGGCACGCGACTATCTGACCCTCATCGATCGCATCCGCGCCGCGCGCGGCGACATCGCCATGTCCGGCGACTTCATCGTCGGCTTTCCCGGCGAGACGGAAGAGGATTTCGAGGCGACGCTAAAGCTGGTGCGCGAGGTGAATTACGCCTCGGCCTTCACGTTCAAATATTCGCCGCGCCCCGGCACGCCGGGCGCCGAGATGGAAGGCCATGTGTCGGAAGCCGTGAAGGATGAGCGGCTGCAGCGCCTGCAGGCGCTGATCAACGACCAGCAGAAGGCGTTCATCGCCAGCCTGGTCGGCCGCACGGTCGGCACGCTGATCGAGAAGCCCGGCCGCCGCCCTGGCCAGAAAGTTGGCCGCTCGCCCTGGCTGCAGCCAGTTATTGTTGACGACAAGGCCGGTGGAATCGGTGACATTATCGATGTACGAATCACGAAGACAGGTCCAAACAGCCTGTTCGCCGAACTGGCCTGACGGCCTCGGCAGATGAGGAGAGACGGTTGAGCGCTGCTGAACTGAAGAATCCGCCCCAGAACCAGGCATCCGGGGCCTCCGACATGGCGCACATCGTACTGACCTTCGACAACAACAAGCTCGCCAGCGCCCTTTACGGCCAGTTCGACGAGAATTTGGCCCGGCTCGAGCAGAAGCTCGGCGTCGACATCCGCTCGCGCGGCAACCAGCTCGCCATCAAAGGGACGGCTTCGGCCGCCGAACAGGCGCGCCGCGCGTTGGATACGCTCTACGGCATCCTGCAGAAGGGTGCCGACATCGGCCAGTCGGATGTCGACGGCGCCGTGCGCATGGCGATCGCCGCCGACGATCAGCTGACGCTGCCGACCATGGAGCGCAAGGGCAAGGTCTCGGCTGCCCAGATCGCGACGCGCAAGCGTACGATCTATGCCCGCTCGCTCAACCAGGACGCCTATATGCGCGCGCTGGAGCGCTCCGAAATGGTCTTCGGCATCGGCCCGGCCGGCACCGGCAAGACCTATCTGGCGGTGGCCCATGCGGCGATGCTCTTGGAGCGCGGCATGGTCGAGCGCATCGTGTTATCGCGCCCGGCGGTCGAAGCCGGCGAGCGGCTGGGCTTCCTGCCCGGCGACATGAAGGAGAAGGTCGATCCGTATCTGCGGCCCCTCTATGACGCGCTCTACGACATGATGCCGGCCGACAAGGTCGAGCGGGCGATCGCCGCCGAGGTCATTGAGATCGCGCCTTTGGCTTTCATGCGCGGCCGCACGCTGGCGCATGCGGCGGTGATCCTCGACGAGGCGCAGAACACCACGCCGATGCAGATGAAGATGTTCCTGACCCGTCTCGGCGAGAACTCGCGCATGATCGTCACCGGCGATCCGACCCAGATCGACCTGCCGCCCAACACCAAGTCGGGCCTGGTCGAGGCGCTGCGCATCCTCGACGGCGTGCCGGGCATTGTCACGGTCCGCTTCAACGAGGGCGACGTCGTGCGCCATCCGCTGGTTGCCGAGATCGTCAAGGCCTACGACCGTGACGGCAAGCTGGCCAGGGGCCTCGGCGCCGAAAGCTGATCAAAAGCCACATGGCTGAAGATACTGGATCCTCCACCGGAACGCCGGTCGATATCGATATTTTCGTTGAGGCCGGCGACTGGCCCGCGGAGGCCGAGCTGGCGCGCCTGGTCGATCGGGCGGTCGCCGCCGTCTTTGCCGAGACCGGCGCAAGAGGCCCCTCCGAGCTCAGCATCGTTTTTTCCGACGACGCCCATGTCCAGACCCTCAACGCCGATTGGCGCGGCAAGGACAAGCCGACCAACGTCTTGTCTTTCCCTGCCTTTTCCTTCCCGAAAGGCGGCAAGCTGCCGCCGATGCTGGGCGACATCGTGCTGGCCTCCGAGACCGTCGCGCGCGAGGCTGCCCTGGAAGACAAGCCGCCGGCGAACCATATCACCCATCTCGTCATCCATGGCCTGCTGCATCTTCTGGGCCATGATCACGAGACCGACGCCGAGGCCGAGGAGATGGAAGCGATCGAGCGCGCCGCGCTTGCGAGGCTTGCCATTCCCGATCCCTACGCGTAACAAAAAAGACCAATTGACCTGATGGCGATGAACGACAAACCAGAAACTGCCGCCCGTCCGGACGCCGGCAGTGCGGCCAGGCCTTCCGAAAAGTCGGAAGAGGGCTCCAGTCCGAGTATTCCGACCGGCAGCGCGGCCGCCGAGCCGTCGCATGCCGGTCCTTCGCTCTTCGATCGCGTGCTCGGCCTGTTCAGGCACCGCAACGGCACCAACCTGCGCGAGGAGATCGCCGACGCGCTGGCTGAGACGGCCACCGATGCCGAATCCTTCTCGCCCGGCGAACGCGCCATGCTCAACAACATCCTGCGGCTGCGCGAAGTACGCGTCGAGGACGTCATGGTGCCGCGCGCCGACATCGAGGCGGTCGAGATCACCACTTCGCTTGGCGATCTGCTTGGCCTCTTCGAACAATCCGGCCATTCCCGCATGCCGGTCTATTCTGAAACGCTCGACGACCCGCGCGGCATGGTCCACATCCGCGACGTTCTTGGCCACATCACCAAGCTCGCCCGCGTCAAGAAGGGCCGCGCGAACAGAAAGACCCCGGCGCCGACCGTTCTCGATCTCGCCCAGGTTGACCTGACCCGCACCATCGGCGATCTCGATCTGATCCGCCCGGTGCTGTTCGTGCCGCCCTCCATGCTTGCCTCCGACCTGATGGGACGCATGCAGACGATGCGCACCCAGATGGCGTTGGTCATCGACGAATATGGCGGCACCGACGGCCTCGCTTCGCTGGAGGACATCGTCGAGATGGTCGTGGGCGACATCGAGGACGAGCACGATGACGACGAGCCGATGATCACCCAGGCTGGCGACGGTGTGTTCGTCGTCGACGGCAAGGCCGAGATCGACGAGGTCGCCAAGATGATCGGCGAGGATTTCGCCGCCGGCGAGCATGGCGAATATGTCGACACGATCGGCGGCATGATCTTCAACACGCTTGGCCGCGTCCCGGCCAGGGGCGAAGTGGTGCAGGCCATACCGGGCTTCGAGTTCCATGTGCTCGACGCCGATCCGCGCCGCGTCAAGCGGGTGCGCATCGTGCAGAGCCCGAAGGGCGAACGGCAGCGCCGCCGCGCGGCGCGCACCGAGCAGGCCTGATATCGTCGCGCCATGCCGGTCGACGATCCGTTCAAGCATGCAGTCCTTGGTTCCGGCGTCTTCTATCGAAATCCACGCGCGGCTCTGGCCTGGCTTCAGGCGGCGTTCGGCTTCGAGCCGAGCATGCTGGTGAGTGATAGCGATGGGCGACTTGTCCATGCCGAAATGCGGTTCGGCGACGGCTACATCATCGTCGATCCCGAATGGGCCGCGCACATTGCCAGCCCGGCCTCTGTCGGCGGCAAGAACACGCAGTCGGTTTGCATCCGTTTGAGGGAAGACCTCGACGCCCACTGCGAGAAAGCGCGCGCCGCGGGGGCCGAAATCGTCGAGGAGCCCATCGATCATTTCTACGGCGAACGGCAATACCGAGCCCGCGATCCCGAAGGCCATGTCTGGACCTTCACGCAGACCGTGCGCGTTGTGCCCAAGGAGGAGGCCGAGCGACTGAGCGGCCTCAGCATCGAAGGATGGCACCGATAGAAAGACGTTCCTCAAGCCACCGTCATTTGGAGCATCCGGCTTGGCCTGTTAAACCTCTGGCTCCCTGATTCGCGCGACTTGGGAAGCTAGATGCAGCGCTTTGCCGGCCGGATAATTCTGCTGTGGGGATGGCGGCGGTCGCTGGTGGCGTTTGTCGCGGGAGCGCTCGCGATTCTCGCCCAGGCGCCCTACGATTTCTTCGCCGTCTGCTTCGTCTCGTTTCCGGTGCTTGTCTGGCTGCTCGACGGTGCCACCGGTGAAGCTTCCGATGGCTGGCTCAAGCGCCTGCGGCCGGCCTTCGCCATCGGCTGGTGGTTCGGTTTCGGCTATTTCCTCGCCGGCCTCTGGTGGATCGGCCAGGCACTTCTGGTCGAGGCCGACAGCTTCGCCTGGGCCTTGCCCTTCGCCGTGGTCGGAATCCCCTTCGCGCTCGCCTTTTTCTACGGCTTCGCGGCGGTCGCGGCGCGGCTTTTCTGGAGCAGCGATATCGGCCGCATCGCCGCGCTCGCCTTCGGCTTCGGCCTTGCCGAATGGCTGCGCGATTTTCTCTTCACCGGCTTTCCCTGGAATGCCGTCGGCTATGCCGCGATGCCGGTGCCGCTCCTGATGCAGAGCGTGTCGGTGACGGGCATGATCGGCATGAACGCGCTCGCGGTCTTTGTCTTTTCCTTGCCGGCGCTTGTCGCCGCGCGCCGGCATCTCGGGCTGGGCTTAGCCTTGTTCGTCGTCCTCGTCGCCGCTCATGTCGGCTTCGGTTATGTCAGGCTCGCCGCCTCGGCCGAGCCGGCCACCCGCTCGATCGACGTTCGCATCGTCCAGCCCGCCGTCGATCTCAGCGAGAAATGGGACGCCTCGGTGCGCGACCGCATCTTCGCCACGCTGATGGGGATATCGGCGAAGGCACCGGAGCAAGGACATGCCAGGCCGCAACTGATCCTGTGGCCGGAAACGTCGGTGCCGTTCCTGTTCACGGAGCGTCCGGACGCGCTGAAGGCGCTGGGCGATATGCTGAGCGACGGCCAGATGCTGGTTGCCGGCGTGGTGCGCGAGGAGGGCGGCGCGGGCAATGCCGGCAGCCGTTATTACAATTCCGTGGTGGCGATCAACGACAAGGGCGAGATCGCTGACGCCGTCGACAAGGTGCATCTGGTGCCGTTCGGCGAGTATCTGCCCTTCGAAGACCTGTTCGAACGTTTCGGCATCGGTCAGCTCGTCGCCGGGCCGATGAATTTCGCCGCCGGCAACGAGCGGCATCCGATCGCGGTGCCGAACGGTCTGCGCGCCGTTCCCTTCATCTGTTACGAGGTCATCTTCCCTGATCTTGTGGCGGTTGACGCCGCGTCATCTGAACTTATTGTGAACGTCACCAACGACGCCTGGTTTGGCGACACGCCCGGCCCGTACCAGCACTTCAGGCAGGCGCAGATTCGCGCGGTGGAGAATGGATTGCCTTTGTTGCGTGCTGCCAACAACGGCATCTCCGCGGTTGTCGATTCGCGTGGGCGCATCGTCGATGCGCTCGCGGTCGACGCGCGCGGCGCCATCGACGCGCATGTGCCGGTTTCCGGCCACGCCCTGCTGTCCGCCGACCAGCGCCGCATTAACGGATTGCTGATCATGTTGCTGTTTGCCCTCGCGGCCTTCACATTGAATGTAAGGCAGCGGCTACGGGTGAATTGACAGTCGGCACATTAGAAACTCATACTGTAACGCCTAAAATTTTCTCGAAGTCGGTCGGAGGGGTCTGTTGGGGCAGGTGGCTCCGGCTTCGTTTGGGCGGGAAAAAATAGAAAAAGCCGGAAAAATTCGGCGAGGAAAAAATGACAGAAGAGAACAAGAAGAAGCCGAATCCGATCGACATTCATGTCGGGAGTCGTATTCGGCTGCGTCGCAATATGCTTGGAATGAGCCAGGAAAAGCTGGGTGAAAATCTCGGCATCACGTTTCAGCAGATACAGAAGTACGAAAAGGGGACGAACAGGGTCGGCGCCAGCCGTTTGCAGGCCATAGCCTCCATCCTGAGCGTCCCTGTCGCCTTCTTCTTCGAGGACGCCCCGGGTCAGGAGGCCGGGGCCGGCAATCGGGGATTCGCCGAGGATGCCTCGATGGCCTTCGCCATCGAATTCTGCGGCAGCCCAGAGGGGCTTCAGCTCAATCGTGCCTTCGTCAAGATTCCCGACGTCAAGGTGCGGCGCCGGATCATCGATCTTGTGAAGTCCCTTTCGCCGGACGATGCCGAGTGATTCCAGGCTCATGTCGCCGGCGGTGCCCTGCCGCCGGTGGCACAAGCTGATTGTGCCGAATAGTCATGCCAGATCCGTCGCACCGCTTGACGAGCGGCGCCCGGCACCGCTAACACGTGGCGCGCCAAAATCGGCAGCCCTGCCGATCTTTTTCAAGAGGGGACACCCGTGACGCGGCAGAACTATATCTTCACCTCGGAATCCGTCTCCGAGGGTCATCCCGACAAAGTCTGTGACCGTATCTCCGACGAGATCGTCGATCTTGTCTATCGCGAAGCCAGGAAGACGGGCATGGACCCGTGGAAGGTGCGCGTTGCCTGCGAGACGCTGGCCACCACCAACCGCGTCGTCATCGCCGGCGAGGTCAGGGTCCCCGAGACGCTGCTGAAGAAGGACAAGGCCGGCAACATCCTCAAGGATGCGGCGGGCCACCCGGTCGTCAATCCGGCCAAGTTCAAGTCGGTCGCCCGCAAGGCTATCCGCGAGATCGGCTATGAGCAGGCAGGCTTCCACTGGAAGACGGCCAAGATCGAGGTGCTGCTGCACGGCCAGTCGCCCGACATCGGCCAGGGCGTCGACAATGCCGCCGACCGCCAGGGCGAGGAAGGTGCCGGCGACCAGGGCATCATGTTCGGCTATGCCTGCCGCGAGACGCCGGACCTGATGCCGGCGCCGATCTATTACAGCCACAAGATCCTCGAATTGCTGGCCGCCGCGCGCCATGAAGGCAATGGCGAGGCCGGCAGGCTCGGCCCGGACGCCAAGAGCCAGGTCACCGTGCGCTATGCCGACGGCAAGGCCGCGGAAGTGACGCAGATCGTGCTTTCCACCCAGCATCTCGATTCGAGCTGGGATTCCAAGAAGGTCCGCAAGGTCGTCGAGCCTTACATCATCGAGGCGCTTGGCGATCTCAAGATCGCCGACGACTGCAACTGGTACATCAACCCGACCGGCAAGTTCGTCATCGGCGGGCCCGACGGCGATGCGGGCCTCACCGGCCGCAAGATCATTGTCGATACCTATGGCGGCGCGGCCCCCCATGGCGGCGGCGCCTTCTCCGGCAAGGACACCACCAAGGTCGACCGTTCGGCCGCCTATGCGGCGCGTTATCTCGCCAAGAACGTGGTCGCGGCCAAGCTCGCCGACCGCTGCACCATCCAGCTCTCCTATGCCATCGGCGTCGCCCAGCCGCTGTCGGTCTATGTCGACCTGCACGGCACCGGCAAGGTAGACGAGGCCAGGCTCGAGGAAGCGCTGCGCAAGGTGATGGACCTGTCGCCGTCCGGCATCCGCCGTCATCTCGACCTCAACAAGCCGATTTACGCCAAGACCTCGTCCTATGGCCATTTCGGCCGCAAGGCCGGCCGCGACGGTTCCTTCTCCTGGGAGAAGACGGACCTCGCCAAGGCGCTCAAGGACGCGGTCGCCGCCTGATACCAGTGGATCCGAAGGACCGGCCGAGCCGCGCGACCGAAGCATTTTTCGGCCGCCGGCACGGCAAGACCATTCGTCCGCAGCAGGCCGCGGCGCTGGAAAGCGGCCTGCGCGCCTACAGGCTCGACCTGACGGCGGCGGCGCCGGCGGACCTTGGAACGCTGTTCAAGGCGGAGGTTTCGGCCCTTCAGCTCGAGATCGGCTTCGGCGGCGGCGAGCATCTGTTGCATCGCGCGACGGAAGCGCCGGCGACGGGCTTCATCGGCGTCGAGCCCTTCGTCAACGGCATGGCCAAGGTGATGACGGCGCTCGCCAAGGCGCCGCTCGCCAATCTCAGGGTTCATGACGACGACGCCACGCGCCTGCTCGACTGGCTGCCGCCGGCCTCGCTCGACGGCATCGATCTGCTTTATCCCGACCCCTGGCCGAAGAAGAAGCACTGGAAGCGGCGCTTCGTGAGCCCTGCCAATCTCGACCGGTTCGCCCGGGTGCTGAAGGCGGGCGGCAGATTCCGCTTCGCCTCCGATATCGACAGCTACGTGAACTGGACGCTGCTCGCTTGCCGCGCCAATGGCAGCTTCGCCTGGCAGGCCAGGGAGGCCGCCGATTGGCATCGGCCCTATGAGGGCTGGCCCGGGACGCGCTACGAGGCAAAGGCCATCCGCGAGGGGCGGCGGCCTGCCTATCTGACTTTTATCCGGACGTAGGCCTGAAAAAGAGGGCGCGTCAGCATCCCCATCATCCGCTGCTTAGAAGCGGCCAATTCTATCGAAGGCGGTCGGGTCGATGCCGAGCTTCTTCAGGTCGCTGCGGCGCGGCTTGCGGCCGGCCTCGACGGCCCGCGATGCGGCAGCCGCGCTGCCGAACGTGCCAAGAAAATCGCCAATCACGAAAAACAGTCCACGGTCCATGACAAACATCTTCGCGCCACCGCGCGCGACCTTTCTTTTTGCGTTGCAAGATAGATGGGTACTGGCGGGCTCCAATCATAGGGGTGCCGGCGCATAGCCGTCATGCTCCAGAGGCAATGCTGATCCCGCCGCGGTGAAGTTTGGCCGCTGCCACCGTCAGGCTTGAAACACCGGCCAGGATCGTCTATATAACCCTCAAATTCTTGGTCGGTATGACGAAGAGTGGGTCCACCCGGTCCCGCTCTTTTTTGTTACCTGCCGGCCGGAGCGACAAGGCGACAGGAAATTTATGACCGCAGCGGCAAACGAAGCCGACGACCGTATCATCCGCGAAAGCGGCATCGATGCGCGCATTGCGCTGATCGTGCAGCCGGTGCTCAGGGCCGTCGGTTTCCGCCTTGTGCGGGTGCAACTGACCGGACAAAACGGGCTGACGCTGCAGATCATGGCCGAGCGCGACGACGGCACCATGACCGTCGAGGACTGCGAAGAGGTCAGCCGCGCCGTGTCGCCGGCGCTCGATGTCGATGATCCGATCGAAAAGGCGTATCATCTCGAAGTGTCGTCGCCTGGCATCGACCGGCCGCTGGTGCGCAAGTCGGATTTCGCCGCCTGGACCGGCCATCTGGTCAAGATGGAGACGTCGGTCCTCATCGGCGACCGCAAGCGCTTCAAAGGCAAGATCGCCGAGGCGGACGCCGACGGTATATTGCTGGAGCGCGACAAGGCGGCCTATGGCGAGGAGCCGACTGTGCGCGTGCCCTATGATGCGATCGCCGAGGCGCGGCTGGTGCTGACCGACGATCTTATCCGCGAGGCCCTGTCGAAGGACAACAGGGCCCGCAAGGAAGCAAAAAAACGCCGGGGCGAGGCGGAAGACGCCGCCGCCGGCGGAGGAAACGAAACAGAACAGGAAAGTTGATCGAGCTCTCGGGCTGCGTGTCCGAAGCGAAATCGGGAGAAAGACAATGGTTGTAAGCGCCAACAGGCTCGAACTGCTGCAGATCGCCGATGCGGTCGCGCGCGAAAAGTCGATCGACAAGTCGATCGTCATCGCCGCCATGGCCGATGCGATCCAGAAGGCGGCGCGTTCGCGTTACGGTCAGGAAACCAATATCCGCGCCGACATCAATCCCAATACGGGCGAGATGAAGCTGCAGCGGCTGATGGAGGTGGTCGAGAAGGTCGAGGACTACGCGACGCAGATCGCCCTTTCCACGGCGCGCGAGCGCAACCCCGACGCCCAACTCGGCGACTTCATCGCCGAACAACTGCCGCCGATGGATTTCGGGCGCATCGCCGCCCAGTCGGCCAAGCAGGTCATCGTCCAGAAGGTGCGCGAGGCCGAGCGTGATCGTCAGTATGACGAGTACAAGGACCGCATCGGCGAGATCGTCAACGGCACCGTCAAGCGCGTCGAATACGGCAACGTCATCGTCGACCTGGGCCGCGGCGAGGCGATCATCCGCCGCGACGAGCTGATCCCGCGCGAGAACTATAAATATGGCGACCGCGTCCGCGCCTATGTCTATGACGTGCGCCGCGAGCAGCGCGGCCCGCAGATCTTCCTGTCGCGCACGCATCCGCAGTTCATGGCCAAGCTCTTCACCATGGAAGTGCCGGAAATCTACGACGGCATCATCGAGATCAAGTCGGTCGCCCGCGACCCGGGCTCGCGCGCCAAGATCGCCGTCATCTCGCGCGACTCTTCCATCGATCCGGTCGGTGCCTGCGTCGGCATGCGCGGCAGCCGCGTCCAGGCGGTGGTCGGCGAACTGCAGGGCGAGAAGATCGACATCATTCCGTGGTCGCCTTCGGCCGCCTCCTTCATCGTCAACGCGCTGCAGCCGGCCGAAGTCGCCAAGGTGGTGCTCGACGAGGATGCCGAGCGCATCGAGGTGGTGGTGCCGGACGACCAGCTGTCGCTGGCCATCGGCCGCCGCGGCCAGAATGTTCGCCTTGCCTCGCAGCTCACCGGCTGGGACATCGACATCCTGACCGAGCAGGAGGAGAGCGAGCGTCGCCAGAAGGAATTCGTCGAACGTTCGGCGCTGTTCATGGAAGCCCTCGATGTCGACGAGATGGTCGGTCAGGTGCTCGCCTCCGAAGGCTTCACCAGCGTCGAGGAAGTCGCCTATGTCGACTCCGGCGAAATCTCCTCGATCGACGGCTTTGACGAGGACACCGCGTCCGAAATCCAGTCGCGCGCCCGCGAATATCTGGAGAAGATCGAGGCCGAGCACGACGACAAGCGCAAGGCGCTCGGCGTCCAGGACGAGTTGCGCGAGATTCCCGGCATCACCACGGCCATGATGGTGACGCTCGGCGAGGACGGTGTGAAGACGATCGAGGACTTCGCCGGCTATGCCGCCGACGACTTGATCGGCTGGAAGGAACGCAAGGACGGCGAGACCAAGGTGTTTCCGGGCGTGCTCGCCGATCACGGCGTCTCGCGCGCCGAAGCCGAAGAGATGGTGCTGGCCGCTCGCAAGAAGGCCGGCTGGATCTCCGAGGAAGAATTGGTCGCTGAGGAAGAAGCGGCTGCCGGCGAAACCGTCGGTGCGTGAGGTGAACGCGCATCGCAAAGCCCGTGGACGAGATGAACGATCGCACCTGCATCGTCACGCGCAGGCAGGCCGACGCGGATGAGCTGATCCGCTTCGTCGTCGGCCCGGATTCGGCCGTCGTTCCGGACATCAAGAGAAATCTGCCCGGCCGCGGTTGCTGGGTCACTGCCGATCGCCTACATATCGACAAGGCTGCGGCGAAGAACCTGTTCGCACGCGCCCTCAAGGCGCAGGTCGATGTTCCCGCCGATCTCGGCGGTATGGTCGATGGGCTGCTTTCCAGATCCGCTCTGGGTATGTTGGGTCTTGCCCGCAAGGCCGGAGCGGTCGTTCTCGGCGCCGCAAAGGTGGAGGCCGCTGTGCGCGACGGGCAGGCGCTCTTCGTGCTGCACGCGACCGAAGCCTCGGACGACGGTGTGCGCAAGATCAGTCAGGCGCGGCGGGCTACCGTCCATCTCGGCGGTCCCGCCATCCTTGCCTACAAACTTTTCCCCGAGGCCGAGTTGAGCTTGGCATTGGGGGGTACAAATGTGATACATGCTGCCGTCCTCGCGCAGGACGCGGGAAAGGCGGTTGAGAAGCGCATGGTCGCGCTCGACCGGTATCGGGGCGGAACCCCGGACGATTTGGCAATGCTTGCGGCCGTTGCTGACGAAGATGATGCCGCAGAGGATATGGAATGAGCGATACGAAATCGGGCGACGACAAGACGTTGAGCGTTACGCCGAAGAAAACCTTGACGCTGAAGCGTCCCGGCCTGGAGCAGGGCACCGTGCGCCAGAATTTCTCGCACGGGCGCACCAAGTCGGTCGTGGTCGAGACCAAGAAGCGCAAGTTCTCGCTGCACGGCGACAAGCCGGAGCCGGTGGCGCCGTCCGTCTTCACGCCGAAGCCCGCAGCCGCGGCACCCGCGCCTGCCGTGCAGGAAGCGCCGAAGGCGCCGCCCCCGCCGCCGGAACGCTCCGGCATGGTGCTGAACGAACTGTCGCGCGGCGAGATGGAAGCGCGCCGCAGGGCGCTCGAAGGCTCCAAGGTCCGTGAGATCGAGGACCGCCAGCGCGCGCAGGAAGAGGCCAAGCGCCGCGCCGAGGAAGAAGAGCGCCGCAAACGCGAGCGTGAGGAATCCGCGCGCCGCCAAGCCGAGGAAGAGGCGCGCCTTCAGGCCGAGGCCGAGTCGCGTCGCCGCGCCGAGGAAGAAGCCCGCCGCCGCGCCCCGCAGGCCGCCGAATTGGCTACGGTCGACGATGAGGAGGAGGTCAAGCCGCGGCGCCCTGGTGGCGCCGGCGCCGGAGCGCCGGTGCGTCGCCTGGCCACGCCGGAAGTCGCACGGCCGGCCAAGCCCACCAAGGGCGAGGAAGACCGCCGCCGCGGCAAGCTGACGCTGAACACCGCGCTGTCGGATGAAGATGCGCGCGGCCGCTCGCTGTCGTCGATGCGTCGCCGCCAGGAAAAATTCAAACGCGCGATGCACAACGAGCCGCGCGAGAAAGTCATGCGCGAAGTGATCCTGCCCGAAACCATCACCATCCAGGAACTGGCGCAGCGCATGTCCGAGCGCGCCGTGGACGTGGTCAAGTTCTTCATGAAGCAGGGCCAGATCCTGAAGCCGGGCGACGTCATCGACGCCGACACGGCCGAGCTGGTCGCTTCCGAATTCGGCCATACGGTCCGCCGCGTCGCCGAGTCCGACATCGAGGAAGGCCTGTTCAACATCGCCGACCGTGCGGAAGACCTGGTGTCGCGTCCGCCCGTGGTGACCATCATGGGCCATGTCGACCACGGCAAGACCTCGCTGCTCGACGCCATCCGCAACGCCAATGTCGTCTCCGGCGAGGCCGGCGGCATCACCCAGCACATCGGCGCCTACCAGGTCGAGAAGAACGGCCAGAAGATCACCTTCATTGACACGCCCGGCCACGCTGCCTTCACCGCCATGCGCGCCCGCGGCGCCCAGGTGACCGACATCGCCGTGCTGGTGGTGGCGGCCGACGACAGCGTGATGCCGCAGACGATCGAATCGATCAATCACGCCAAGGCGGCCGGCGTGCCGATCATCGTGGCGATCAACAAGATCGACAAGCGCGACGCCGACCCGCAGAAGGTGCGCGCCGAACTTCTGCGCCATGAAGTGTTCGTCGAATCGATGGGCGGCGAGGTGCTGGACGTCGAAGTGTCGGCGATCAAGGGCACCAACATCGACAAGCTGCTCGAGGCGATCCTGCTGCAGGCCGAAATCCTCGACCTCAAGGCCAACCCCGACCGTACCGCCGAAGGCGCGGTCATCGAGGCCAAGCTCGACAAGGGCCGCGGCCCGGTCGCCACCGTTCTGGTGCAGACCGGCACGCTGATGCCCGGCGACATCCTCGTCGCCGGCAACGAATGGGGCCGTGTCCGCGCGCTCGTCAACGATCGCGGCGAGCATGTGCCGGAAGCGCCGCCGGCAATGCCGGTCGAGGTGCTCGGCCTGCAGGGCACGCCGCAGGCGGGCGATCGCTTCGCCGTCGTCAACAACGAGGCGCGTGCGCGTGAGATCACCGAGTACCGCCAGCGCCTGGCGCGCGAGAAGGCGGTAGCCAAGCATGCCGGCCAGCGCGGCTCGCTCGAGCAGATGATGTCGCAGTTGCAAACGAGCGGATTGAAGGAATTCCCGCTGGTCATCAAGGGCGATGTGCAGGGCTCGATCGAGGCGATCAACGCCGCGCTCGAAAAGCTCGGCAACGACGAGGTGCGCGCACGCATCGTGCACGCCGGCGCCGGCGGCATCACCGAAAGCGACGTCTCGCTGGCCGAAACCTCGGGTGCGGCGATCATCGGCTTCAACGTCCGCGCCAACGCGCAGGCGCGTGCGGCCGCCGCCGCTGCCGGAATCGAGATCCGCTACTATTCGATCATCTACAACCTCGTCGATGATGTGAAGGCAGCTCTTTCCGGCATGCTGTCGCCGGAGCGGCGCGAGACCTTCATCGGCAATGCCGAGATCCTCGAGATCTTCGACATCAGCAAGATCGGCAAGATCGCCGGCTGCCGTGTCACGGAAGGCAAGGTCGAGCGTGGCGCGGGCGTGCGCCTGATCCGCGACAATGTCGTCGTCCACGAAGGCACGCTGAAGACGCTCAAGCGCTTCAAGGACGAGGTTTCGGAAGTGCCCGTCGGCCAGGAATGCGGCATGGCCTTCCAGAACTACGAGGACATGCGCGTCGGCGACGTCATCGAGTGCTTCCGCGTCGAGATGGTGAGCAGGACGCTCTAAATTCGGATACAATTGCCGAATGACCCGGGCGGCGGCCGAAAGGCTGCCGCCCAGAGCCTTATTTCGTATTGAGACATGTGGCGCGGTCCCATCCCGCGCTTCACGATTTCAGGATTGAAGAAATGTCCCGTCCGACAACATCAGGCCCTTCCCAGCGCATGCTGCGCGTCGGCGAGCAGGTGCGCCATGCGCTGTCCGAAACCTTGCAGCGCGGCGAGATCATCGATCCGGTGATAGAGAACACCGTCGTCTCGGTCTCCGAGGTACGGATGTCGCCCGACCTCAAGATAGCTACCGCTTTCGTTTCGCCGCTCGGCGTCGGCGACGCCGATGCCGTGGTCGGGGCCCTCAACAAACACGCGAAATTCATCCGCGGCCGCGTCACCGGCGCGCTGCGGCAGATGAAGTACATGCCGGAGATCCGCTTCCGGCTCGATACGTCCTTCGACAATTTCGCCAGGATCAACGAGTTGCTGAAGTCGCCCGAAGTCGCGCGCGATCTCGACGACCAGAATAAGAATACAGACAAGGACGAGGAATAAGTGGCGCGTCGCGGCAAGAAGAAGGGCAGGCCGATTTCCGGCTGGGTGGTGCTGGACAAGCCGGTCGGCATGGGCTCGACCGAGGCAGTCTCCAAGATCAAATGGCTGTTCCAGGCGGAGAAGGCCGGCCATGCCGGCACGCTCGATCCGCTCGCCTCCGGCATGCTGCCGATCGCGCTCGGCGAGGCGACCAAGACCGTGCCTTACGTGCAGGACGGCGCCAAAGTCTACCGCTTCACCGTCGCCTGGGGCGAGGAGCGCTCGACAGACGACCTCGAAGGCCCGGTGACGAACAGCTCCGACCGGCGCCCGGCCGAGGCCGAGGTGAGGGCGATGCTGCCGAAATACACCGGCATCATCATGCAGACGCCGCCGCAATTCTCGGCCATCAAGATCGCCGGCGAACGCGCCTATGACCTTGCCCGCGACGGCGAGACGGTCGACATTCCCGCCCGCGAGATCGAAATCGGCCGTTTGGACATCGTCGAGCATGGTGCCGATAGAACCGTCTTCGAGGTCGAATGCGGCAAGGGCACCTATGTGCGTTCGCTGGCGCGCGACATGGGCCGCGATCTGGGCTGCTTCGGCCATATCGCCGAACTGCGCCGCGTCGAGGTCGAGCCGTTCACGGCGGACGATTTCGTCACCGTCGCCGAGCTCGAGGCAGCGCGCTTCGGCGGCAAGACCGATGAAGGCGCGGGCGAGGCCGAGGCGCCGGCCGATTTCGGCGCCATCGATGCGCTGCTGGTCGATACCGCCGCAGCGCTCGACTGCCTGCCGCAGGTCGCTGTCAGCGACGACGCTGCGACCAAGATCCGCCTCGGCAACCCCGTCATCATTCGCGGCCGCGATGCGCCGGTCGAGGCCGAGGAGGCCTGCGCCACCGCGCGTGGCAAGCTCGTCGCCATCGGCGCCATCGAACAGGGCATGTTCAAGCCCAAGCGGGTCTTTGCCGGTTGACGACACCCCGCTAGTTTCGGCTCGAGCAATTCCAGGAAAATGTGTAACGGTTTCCGTCCGGAATTGCATGAAAACAGATGGTTAGAGCAGGTCAGTGACCCCCGAACTGCTCTAACGTTCGCGCCCGAAGCGCTCATGGCCCAGAGGAGCTCATGGCAAAGGCTGATACCGTCAGGAACCGGGCGCCGCTGAAAATCCGCCGGCCGCCGGTCGGCGCCTCGCCGGGCACCTTGATCGCCGATCCGGCGGCGCGGCGCAGCGAGCTCAGGCTGACGCTGATCTCGCCCGAAAAATTCAAGACCATCGACAATGCCAGCATCGACGAACTCAACGCCCATTGCGAAAAATGGCCGGTCGTCTGGCTGGATTGCACCGGACTTGCCAACATCCCGCTGATCGAAGAGATCGGCCGGATTTTCAACCTGCATCCGCTGGCGCTGGAGGATGTCGTCAACACTGGCCAGCGGCCGAAGGTGGATTTCTTCGAGGATCATGCCTTCGTCGTCATGCGCATGATCGACGATGTCACCGCCCACCGCTACGAGCAGATCGCCGTCTTCTTCGGCAAGAATTTCGTCGTCACCTTTCAGGAGCGCGAGGGCGATCCGTTCGACCCCGTGCGCAAGCGCATCGCGGCGGCCATGCCCAACCGGCTGCGCTCGCGCGGCGCCGACTATCTCGCCTATGCGCTGATCGACGCCATCGTCGACAGCTATTTTCCACCGATCGAGGCGGCGAGCGAATTGGTCGACGGCATCGAGGACCAGATGCTCAACACGCCGCACAAGCATCAGATGCGTCGGCTGCACGAGTTGCGGCGCGACGCCAATGTGCTGAAGGGCGCGCTGTGGCCGATGCGGGATGCGCTGGCTACGCTGATCCGCAACGACGTGCCCTTCGTGACGGCCGAGACCAAGATCTTCTTCAACGACACGCTCGACCATTCGCTGCGGCTGATCGAACTGGTCGAGAACCAACGCGACATGCTGACCGGCCTGATCGAGATGCATCTGTCGCTGACCCAGGCGCGCACCAACGACGTCATCTCCTATCTGACGATCGTCTCGGTGATCTTCATGCCGCTCACCTTCCTCGTCGGTGTCTGGGGCATGAACTTCGAGCCGGGAAGCTCGCCCTGGAACATGCCGGAACTGAAGGCCTATTACGGCTACCCGGCGGCACTTTTGTTTATGCTGGTCGTCGCTGCCGGGCTCGTCGCCTTCTTCAAATGGAAGAAGTGGCTGTAGCGGCAGAACCCTCTGTTTTTGCGGCAAGACCTGCGACAAGCCGGCTTGACAATTAGGCTGGTGTTTTGCGGGAAATTGCACTATATGCGCGGCAGCTTCGCGCCCTGACGCGTTGCTTGCACCGGCCCCTGCTGGACGACATCCCGGCTGTGGGCGTCCCGTTTCCTCGAACAGAAAAGGAAAAACACGATGTCGATTACTGCCGAGCGCAAGAAGGAATTGATGACTGAATTCGCGACCGCCAAGGGCGATACCGGGTCCCCGGAAGTCCAGGTTGCCATCCTTTCCGAGCGCATCAAGAACCTGACGGAGCACTTCAAGGACCACAAGAAGGATAACCATTCCCGCCGTGGTTTGCTTGCTCTCGTTTCCCAGCGCCGCAGCCTGCTTGATTACCTCAAGCGCAAAGACGACGCGCGCTATCAGACGCTGATCGACAAGCTCGGTCTCCGTCGCTGACGAATTGACCGGCGGGCTCTCTGTAGAGCCCGCCGGTCGCGCATTGGCGCATCGGATGGTCCGGTGCCTCGATGCTGAAAAAAGGAAATTCGCATTCGCGCAGGGCGCGTTCCGGAAACAGGGGTTTTCGGCGTCATGCGCAAGGCCGGCCGACCGGTCGGCCAGACCCGGTTCCGAAAGTGCAGAGGGCCATTCGGAACCGCCCGTGGACGGTCATGGGGCAGGATTGCAGGATGCTCGCTCGGCAGTACGCCGGACCTATCGAGCTTCCCGTTGTCTTGCCCGTGGCTGCCCGAAGGAAGCCAGGGAAGGGATGCCCCGCGACCGTTGAGACGGCGCGGCCCTTTCCGCATATGAAGGACAAGATATGTTCAATCAGCACAAAGTGGAAATCGAGTGGGGCGGCCGTCCGCTCATCCTGGAAACCGGCAAGATCGCCCGTCAGGCTGACGGCGCTGTGCTCGCCACCTACGGCGAGACCGTGGTTCTCGCCACCGTCGTTTCGATGAAGGAGCCGAAGCCCGGCCTCGATTTCTTCCCGCTCACCGTCAACTACCAGGAAAAGACCTATGCCGCCGGCAAGATCCCGGGCGGCTATTTCAAGCGCGAGGGCCGTCCGAGCGAGAAGGAAACGCTGGTTTCCCGCCTGATCGACCGCCCGATCCGCCCGCTGTTTGCCGACGGCTACAAGAACGATACCCAGATCGTCGTCACCGTCGTCCAGCACGATCTCGAGAACGATCCGGACATCCTGTCGATCGTCGCCACCTCGGCCGCGCTCACGCTCTCCGGCGTCCCCTTCATGGGCCCGATCGGCGGCGCCCGCGTCGGCTATATCAATGGTGAATATGTGCTCAACCCGCATATCGACGAGATGCAGGAATCGAAGCTCGACCTCGTCGTCGCCGGTACCGCCGACGCCGTCCTGATGGTCGAATCCGAGGCCAAGGAGCTCTCAGAGGAACTGATGCTCGGCGCCGTCGTGTTCGGCCACAAGAGCTTCCAGCCGGTGATCGAGGCGATCATCAAGCTGGCCGAGGTCGCCGCCAAGGAGCCGCGCGACTTCACCGCTCCGGACTATTCCGAGCTCGAAGGCGAGATGCTGAAGATCGTCGGCGACGAGCTGCGCGAGGCCTACAAGATCACCGACAAGCAGTCGCGTTACGCCGCCGTCGACGCCGTCAAGGCAAAGGTCAAGGCAGCGTTCGCGCCGGCCGAAGGCGAGGAAGCAAAATACGCCTCCGAGCAGATCGGTAGCGTCTTCAAGGAGCTCCAGGCCAAGGTGGTGCGCTGGAACATCCTCGACACCGGCTCGCGCATCGACGGCCGTGACCTGAAGACCGTCCGCAAGATCGTCTCCGAGGTCGGCGTCCTGCCGCGTACCCATGGTTCGGCGCTGTTCACCCGCGGCGAGACCCAGGCGCTGGTCGTCGCCACGCTCGGCACCGGCGAGGACGAGCAGTATGTCGACTCGCTGACCGGCATGTACAAGGAGAAGTTCCTCCTTCACTACAACTTCCCGCCCTACTCGGTCGGTGAAACCGGCCGCATGGGCTCGCCGGGCCGTCGCGAGATCGGCCACGGCAAGCTTGCCTGGCGCGCGATCCGCCCGATGCTGCCCTCCGCCGACCAGTTCCCCTACACGCTGCGCGTCGTCTCGGAGATTACCGAGTCCAACGGCTCATCCTCGATGGCGACCGTCTGCGGCACCTCGCTGGCGCTGATGGATGCCGGCGTGCCGATCGCCAAGCCCGTCGCCGGCATCGCCATGGGCCTGATCAAGGAAGGCGAGCGCTTCGCGGTGCTCTCCGACATCCTCGGCGACGAGGACCATCTCGGCGACATGGACTTCAAGGTCGCCGGCACCGCCAATGGCATCACCTCGCTGCAGATGGACATCAAGATCGATGGCATCACCGAGGAGATCATGGGCATCGCGCTCGATCAGGCCAAGGGCGGCCGCCTGCATATCCTCGGCGAGATGGCGTATGCGATCTCCGGCGCGCGCGCCGAGCTCGGCGAGTTCGCGCCGCGCATCGAGGTCATGCATATCCCGACCGACAAGATCCGCGACGTCATCGGCTCCGGCGGCAAGGTGATCCGCGAGATCGTCGAGAAGACCGGCGCCAAGATCAACATCGAGGACGACGGCACGGTCAAGATCGCTTCGTCGAACGCCAAGGAGATCGAGGCGGCGAAGAAGTGGATCCACACCATCGTCGCCGAGCCGGAAGTCGGCGAGATCTACGAGGGCACCGTCGTCAAGACGGCCGACTTCGGCGCCTTCGTCAACTTCTTCGGCCCGCGCGACGGCCTCGTCCACATCTCGCAGCTCGCCAATGAGCGCGTTGCCAAGACCTCGGACGTCGTCAAGGAAGGCGACAAGGTTTGGGTCAAGCTGATGGGCTTCGACGAGCGCGGCAAGGTTCGCCTGTCGATGAAGGTCGTCGACCAGGCGACCGGCAAGGAAATCGCCCAGGAGAAAAAGAAGCCGGAAGGCGAGGAAGACGCCGCCTGATCGGCCTGACCTGATAATCAAGACGGGCGCGCCGCGAGGTCGCGCCCGTTTTTGTTTGAAAGAGCTATGGGAATGGCCGCGGAGCCGCTGAAAACGCTGTTCTATCCGTTCGAGGCAGAGGCGCTCCCTCTGCCGCGAAAGGACGCTCGGGTGCTGTTTCTGGGCGCGGAGCCGGGCTTTCGGCTGCCCGACGGTTTTGATGCGGCGCTGCATCTCGTGCAAGGTTTTCGGCCGCATTTCCGCGCCCTGCAGGCGACCGGATACACCGTCACGCCGCGGGCGGAAGGCTCAGCCTTTGACGCTACCCTCGTGCTGGCCGGCCGGCATCGCGGCCAGAACGAGCTTCGGATCGGCGAAGCCATCGAGCGCGTGGCGCCCGGAGGACTGATCGTCGTCGCCGGCGGCAAGGACGACGGCATCGACAGCCTGCGCAAGCGCATCGATGCGCTGGCGCCGCTCGAGGCGCATATGCCGAAACATCACGGCGTCGCCTTCTGGTTCCGCCAGGCCGGCATGGATGCGGCCCGGACGCTTCGCGCCGCCAACCACGATCTGGTCGTCGAAGGCCGCTTCCGCACCGCGCCTGGCATGTTCTCTTTCGATCGCGTTGACGCCGGTTCGAAGCTTCTGCTGGAAACCTTGCCGGAGGGCCTTGCGGGCAACGTCGCCGATTTCTGCGCCGGCTGGGGCTACCTTGCGGCGGAAGTCTCGGAACGCTCGCCGGACCTCTCCGGTCTCGATCTCTACGAAGCGGATTTCGAGGCCCTGGAGGCGGCGAAGATCAATGTCCGCGCAGCCGCTGCCGAGCCGCGCTTCTTCTGGACCGATCTGCTGACCGAAACGGTCGAGCGACGTTACGACGCGGTCGTCATGAACCCGCCCTTCCACAGCGGCCGGGCGGCCGAGCCGGGCATCGGCGCCGGCATGATCCGTGCGGCGTCGAAGGCGCTGAAACCAGGTGGACGCCTGTTCATGGTGGCGAACCGGCAGTTGCCCTACGAACAGGTGCTGGCGGGAGCCTTCGCCAGCCACGCCGAGGTCGCGCGCGACGGCATGTTCAAGGTGTTTTCGGCGCGCCGCTAAGCAATTCCAGGAAAAGTGTGCAGCGGTTTTCCGCCTGAATTGCTGCAAACAAAAAAAGCAATTCCAGGAAAAGTGTGCAGCGGTATTTCGTCCGGAATTGCGACAAACAAAAAAGCAATTCCAGGAAAGCGTAGAGCGGTTTTCTGCCCAGGAAGGGCGAAGCGCCCTACTGCAGGCTGACCAGGCGTGCCGGCTCGCGTGTGGCATGAACGGGGCGCGCCTGGCCGAGCTCGATCTTGAGCGGCGCGGGGCGGCCGAACAGATAGCCCTGCACCACCTCGCAGCCGGCGGCTCTCAGCAGCGTCGCCTGGTTCTCGGTCTCGACGCCTTCTGCGATGATGCCGACGCCAAGCGCCCGCGACAGCCCGACGATGGTCGAGACGACAGCGCCCGAGCTGGAATCGGTATCGATGCGGCTGACGAAGGAGCGGTCGATCTTCAGCTTGCCGAACGAGAAGTCGATCAGGTAGCTCAGATTCGAGTAGCCTGTGCCGAAATCGTCGACGGCGACCGAGATGCCCATGTCGGCGAGTTGCTGCAGGATGACGGCCGCGCGGTCGCGGTCCTGCATCATCGCCGTCTCGGTGACTTCGAGCTCCAGCCGCGACGGCTTGATGCCGGTCGATGCCATGGTCTCGCGCACGATGCCGACGAAGTCCCTGGTCATGAACTGGACCGGCGAGATGTTGACGGCGACGAAGCAATCCTCCGGCAGGTACTGGGCGTCGCTGCAGGCCTTGCGCAGCACCCACTCGCCGATCGGATTGATCATGCCGGTTTCCTCGGCGATCGGAATGAATTCCATCGGCGGGATCATGCCGCGTTCAGGATGCTTCCACCGGATCAGCGCCTCATAGCCGACGACGCGGCCGCCCTGCAGGTCGAATTGCGGCTGGTAGTGGAGGCTGAAGTCACCGCGGTCGAAGGCGGTTTTCAGCTCGGATTCGATCCATTGCCGGTAGTCCGCCACCCGCCCCATATCGGCGTGGAAGACCGACCAGTTGCCGATGCCGCTTGCGCGCGCATTCTGCAGCGCCAGGTTCGAGCGGCGAAGGACGAGCACCGGATCGACGCCATCCTTCGGCATCGCCACGATACCGACGGACATGCTGACGGACTGCAGGTGCGTCTGGAGCTGATAGGGCTCCATCATCTGGTTGATGAGCTTCTCGAGCAGCCGTTCGAGCGGTCCCCTTAAATCGCAGTCCGGCAGCAGCACGGCGAATTCGCCGGCGCCGATGCGCCCGATCACCGCATTCTCCGGCATGTTCTCCTTCAGCCTTGTGGTGAAGGCGCGGACCAGCTCGTCGCCATTGCTGTAGCCGATGGCATCGTTGATCTGCTTGAAGCGGTCGATGTCGATATCGATCAGGTAGACCGGTTCGCCGGTCCTGATCGTTTCCGACGCCGCCGCGGCGATCTTGCCGACCATGGCCGGGCGCGACAGCAGGCCGGTCAGCTTGTCGAAATGCGTTTCCTTGAAGACGTATTCGGCCGATTCATCGACGCCCGCGAAGAACGAGAGCGCGGCGCCGCCGGCGGAAAGGGCGCAGAGCGCGGCGATGATTCCCGCCATCGTCTCCGCCGTCATGCCGGCCAGCCCGTCGCCGAAGCCGAACTGCAATCCCCAGAGTCCGAGGATAAAACTGCCCATGGCCGAGCTGGCGATGGTGATCAGCCGGAACAGCGGTGTTCGCTTCGGGTTGCTGACTGCAGACATGCAAGGTCCCTAAACTACGGGACCTTCTAGCGGACACCTCCTTAAAATCGGTTTCCGCCAATGCCTCCAATTTTACTGGAAAGTACTTTTTGCGTTAGCGAATTATTCGCGGGCGCCGTCGTTCTGCTTCAGCTCATCGAGCGTCGGCATGGAGACGATGTGGTAGCCGGAATCGACATAGTGGATTTCGCCGGTGACCCCCGAAGACAGATCGGACAGCAGGTAGAGTGCCGAGCCGCCGACCTCGTCGATGGTCACGGTGCGCCGCAGCGGCGAATTGCGCTGCTGATAGGAGAACATGTGACGCGCGTCGGACACGCCGGAGCCGGCGAGCGTCCGCACCGGTCCCGCCGAGATGCCGTTCACCCGGATGCCGCGCGGGCCGTAATCATTGGCGAGATAGCGCACGCTTGCCTCCAGCCCGGCCTTGGCGACGCCCATGACGTTGTAGTTGGGCATGACCCGCACCGACCCGGCATAGGTCAGCGTGATCATCGAGCCGCCATTCTTCATGAGCGCCGCGGCATTGCGGGCGACCTCGGTGAAGGAATAGCAGGAGATCACCATGGTGCGGACGAAGTTGTCGCGGCTGGTGTCGGCGTAGAGGCCCTTGAGCTCGTTCTTGTCGGAGAAGCCGATGGCGTGGACGATGAAATCCAGTCCGCCCCAGGCCTTGCCGAGCGTCTCGAAGGTCGCAGTGACGGAGGCGCTGTCCTCAACGTCGCAAGGCACGATCAGCGAGGCGCCGACCTTCTCGGCCAGCGGCTTGACCCGCCGCCCGAAAGCGTCGCCCTGATAGGTGAAGGCAAGTTCCGCCCCGTGTTCGGACAATTTCCTGGCGATGCCCCAGGCGATCGAATGATCGTTGGCGACCCCCATGACAAGCCCGCGCTTGCCCTTCATCAACCCTTCCATACGAGGCAAATCCTTATGCGGAATAGCGCTGGAAAATCAGCGTTGCGTTGGTGCCACCGAAACCGAAGGAATTGGACAAAACGGTGTCGATCTTGGCGTTGTCGATGCGCTTGCGCACGATCGGCATGCCCTCGAATTCGGGATCGAGCTCCTCGATATGGGCGCTCTCGCCGACGAAGCCGCCCTGCATCATCAGGATCGAGTAGATCGATTCCTGGACCCCGGCGGCACCGAGCGAATGGCCGGTCAGCGACTTGGTCGAGGTGATGAACGGCATCTTGTCGCCGAACACCTCGCGGATGGCGCCCATCTCCTTGGAATCGCCCACCGGCGTCGAGGTGCCGTGCGTGTTGATGTAGTCGACCGGTGTCGAGACGGTTGCAAGTGCCTGCCGCATGCAGCGCACAGCGCCTTCGCCGGACGGCGCCACCATGTCGTAGCCGTCGGAGGTCGCGCCGTAGCCGACGATCTCGGCATAGATCTTGGCGCCGCGCGCCTTGGCGTGCTCCAGCTCTTCCAGCACCAGCACGCCCGCGCCGCCGGCGATGACGAAGCCGTCGCGGTTGACGTCATAGGCGCGGGACGCGGTCGATGCATTGTCATTGAATTTCGACGACATGGCGCCCATGGCGTCGAACAGGTCCGACATCGTCCAGTCGAGGTCCTCGTGACCGCCGGCGAACATCATGTCCTGCTTGCCCCACTGGATAAGCTCATAGGCATTGCCGATGCAGTGCGCCGAGGTCGAGCAGGCCGACGAGATCGAGTAATTGACGCCGTGGATCTTGAACCAGGTAGCCAAAGTGGCCGAAGCGGTCGACGACATCGCCTTCGGCACCGCGAACGGACCGATGCGCTTCGGGCTGCCATTCTTGAGCGTCGTTTCGGCGGCTTCCACGATGGTCCTGGTCGACGGTCCGCCGGAGCCCATGACGATGCCGGTGCGCTCGTTGGTTATGTCGCTCTCGCCTAAACCGGCGTCCGCGATCGCCTGATCCATGGCGACATGGTTCCAGGCGGCACCTTGGCTCAGGAAACGCATGGCGCGGCGGTCGATCATCGCCGACGGGTCGAGCGTCGGCGCCCCCCACACCTGGCAGCGGAAGCCGTGCTCGGCGAAGGAATTGGAAAAGCTGATGCCGGACTTGGCATCGTAAAGCGAGGACTGCACCTCATTGGCGTTGTTGCCGATCGACGACACAATGCCGAGGCCTGTCACTACGACGCGTCTCATTCGCAACTCCTTCCGGCGTAGTTTGGCGAAAAACCTAATCGGTTTTCGCGCTTGATCATACGCAAAATAACTGCCGCGGCGTCCTTGCGCATCCGTCTGACACGCGAGGCCCGTGGCGAAAGCAATCAGGCGGCGGACTGCTTGGACAGGCCTACCTTCAGATCCGTTGCCGCGTATATGGGTTCGCCATCCGCCTTGAGCCAGCCATCGGCGATGCCGAGCACGAGGCGTCCGCGCATCACGCGCTTGAAGTCGACACCATATTCGACCTTCTTGACCGACGGCGTCACCATGCCCTTGAACTTCACCTCGCCGGTCGACAGCGCCATGCCCTTGCCGGGCTCGCCGAGCCAGCCGAGATAGAAACCGGTCAATTGCCACATGGCGTCGAGGCCGAGGCAGCCCGGCATGATCGGATTGCCGATGAAATGGCAGGCGAAGAACCAAAGATCCGGCTTGATGTCGAACTCGGCGCGGATGAAACCCTTGTCGAAAGCGCCGCCGGTCTCGCTGATCTCGGTGATGCGGTCGAACATCAGCATCGGCGGATAGGGCAGCTGGGCGTTTCCCGGTCCGAACAGCTCGCCGCGGGCGCAGGCAAGCAGTTCCTCGTAATCGTAGCTGGACTTTTGACCCGCCATTAACTCCGTCCCCGTTTTCCTTCCGGGCGGCAGGGCGCCCTTGTCGTTGGTTTCCTAACACACTCTGTTTGCGGCCGGAAACCGGCGTTTGCGCTTAACCCGCGCGCCTGCCTGGGTCAATGCGCGCTATTGATCGCATTTGGGCGACAGAATATATGTCGGGTGGTTTCCAGTTTTTGGCATTGACGTCTTTTTGCCATTCTGGACCGGTCTATGGGGATGGCTGCAAGCTTCGACGGGATAGATGGATTCGGGCTGCCGGAAGGAAAATGTCGCTGTGGACAAGCGGGTTCGCGAAGCCGGCCTGAGGCCGACGCGCCAGCGCATTGCGCTGGCCGATCTGCTTTTCGCCAAGGGCGACCGCCATCTCTCGGCCGAGGAACTGCATGAGGAGGCGATCGCCGCCGGCGTGCCGGTTTCGCTCGCGACCGTCTATAACGCGCTGCACCAGTTCACCCAGGCCGGCCTGCTGCGCATCCTCGCGGTCGAAGGGTCGAAGACCTATTTCGACACCAACACCTCTGACCACCATCACTTCTATGTCGAAGGCGAGAATCGGATCTTCGATATCGCCAGCGGCCCGGTGAGCGTCTCCAACCTGCCGGAGCCTCCTGAAGGCATGGAGATCGCCAATGTCGACATCGTGGTGAGGCTGCGCCCCAAGCGCCGCGACTGATCCCAGCGATGCGGTCCCTCGATCTGACGATCCGGCTGGAATGGGTCGTCGCTGCCGTGGTGGCCATCGTCTTCTACAAATTGACCGGTGTATCCTGGTGGCTGTTTGCGCTGCTCATCCTGGCGCCGGACCTGTCGATGCTGGGCTATCTCGCCGGGCCGCGTATCGGCGCGATGGCCTACAATGCGCTGCACATCCTGATCGCCCCGCTCGTCCTGGTGCTCGCCGGTGTCCTGCTTGCCGGTCCGATCACAACGGCCGTGGCGCTCATCTGGATCGCCCACATTGCCATCGACCGCGCCCTTGGCTACGGCCTGAAGCTTCCTACTGGTTTTCAGGATACGCATCTCGGCCACATCGGGCGCGACCGGAAGGCGATCAGTTCTTGACCTTTTCACCTGGATAGGCGCCCCAGACCTGCGACTGGGCGATCCAGCCGGTATGGCCGTCGAAGGTCATCTCGCACCACTGGCCGTCGCACTTCTTGATCGAGCCCATGACGCCGGGCTCGAGGATCGCGATCACGCCGGCGTCCTTGTCGGGATCGTCAAGCAGATTGATTCGGCCGCCCTTGCCGCGCTGCCAGGGGGCGACGATCGCGGTGCGGCGGCCCGAAAGCAGCGACTGGTTGATCCAGCCTTCCGAGCCGTCTGCGTCGCGCACGCGGCGCCAGGTATCGAATTCCTGGATGATTTCCATCGGCAGCCCGGCCTTCATGTACATCCAGTCGACGGAATAGTTGGCGCCCGGGCCGACGCGCGAGTTGACGCGGCCCGATTTCAGGCTGACGAAACGCGGCAGCGGCAGGCCGCTCGGCCCCAGCGTCACCGTTTGCGCCGGCGCGGCCGCACTTTGCGCGGATGCCTGCGGCGCGCAAAGCAGCGCGCCGAGAACGGCGGCGCTGAAAGCCAGGCGGAGCGACGCGAGAGCAGACACTTTCATTCCTTTCGGCGCCGGTTCCGTCGGGATGAGCGCCCCTTTTTCTTTGTCTTCGGCGGCACCGCTTGTTACAGGAGTGGGCTGATGCCGCGATCGGCTACAAGTTTCGCCGGTCTTGGTTAAAGAGGTCTCAACGAGATCGGTTTCGAGGAAGCTTCGGGAATAAAATGGCAGGCAAAAAACGGCCCCTCGTCGTCATCACGCGCAAGCTGCCCGACCCGGTCGAAACCCGCATGCGCGAACTGTTCGACGCGCGCCTCAACGTCGAGGACCGGCCGATGACCCAGCCGGAACTGGTTGCGGCGGTCAAGGAAGCCGACGTGCTGGTGCCGACCATCACCGACCATATCGATGCCGCGCTGATAGCCCAGGCCGGCGAGAACCTGAAGCTGATCGCCAATTTCGGCAACGGCGTCGACAAGATCGATGTCGCCGCGGCGGCCAAGAAAGGCATCACCGTCACCAACACGCCGAACGTGCTCACCGAAGACACCGCCGACATGACCATGGCGCTGATGCTCGCCGTGCCGCGGCGATTGGCCGAAGGCGCCAACGTGCTCACCGGCGAGAAGAAATGGGCCGGCTGGTCGCCGACCTGGATGCTTGGCCGCCGCATCTGGGGCAAGCGCCTTGGCATCGTCGGCATGGGCCGTATCGGCACGGCGGTCGCCAGGCGCGCCAAGGCATTCGGCCTGTCCATCCACTACCACAATCGCCACCGCGTGCTGCCGGCGGTCGAGGACGAATTGGAAGCGACCTATTGGGAAAGCCTTGACCAGATGCTCGCCCGCATGGACATCATTTCGGTCAATTGTCCGTCGACGCCGGCGACCTTCCATCTCTTGTCCGCCCGGCGCCTGGCGCTGATGCAGCCAGCAGCTTACATCGTCAACACCGCGCGCGGCGACATCATCGACGAGGAATCACTGATCAAGCTCATCCAGGACGGCAAGATCGCCGGCGCCGGCCTCGACGTCTACGAGCATGAGCCGGCGCTGAACAGCAAGCTGTTGAAGCTCGCCCACAAGGGCAAGGTCGTGCTTTTGCCGCATATGGGCTCGGCGACGCTCGAAGGCCGCATCGACATGGGCGAGAAGGTGATCATCAACATCCGCGCCTTCTTCGACGGCCATCGCCCGCCGGACCGCGTGCTGCCGCTCAGGACCTGAAAAACCACGGTTGTTCAGGCGGCGACGCCAACCGCGCCGTCGTCGGCGACTTTGACGGTGCTTCCGCGATAGGCGTCGAACGCGCCATGGGCGAGCCGCACCGCCATCGGCGTTTCCCAGCCCATCTCCCGGGCGACGATCAGGCCGAGCAGAAGGATGGCGTCGGGTTCGCGCAGCACCAGGGCGGCCGGCGCGCGGCCGTTGTGGACCAGCTCCATCAGCACCGCCGAAGCCGACGACGAACCGATCGTGCCCGGCAGGAACAGCACCCGGCTGGAAATGATCTCACCATGTTGCGGATGGCGGACATCGGCGATGCGGCCTGTCTTAGGGTCGACGCCGCCCCAGAAGCTGATCGGCGCCGTCAGCACCAAAGCCTCCCCTTCGCCGGCCTTGCCCGGCACCAGGATCTCGGCGGCGCTCATGGGGCGATGTCCGTGAAGCGCGGCGTGCCGGCGATCGCGCTTTCGACGCAATCGGCGAGCGAGGCATAGAGCACCGCATAGCCGGTGTTGCCCGGAGCGTAATGCGCGAACTTTCCCGAATTGGTCATCAGCACGCCGTCGCTGAGCTCCGGCATGATCGGCGTCACCACCACGCAGGTGTCGGCGATGATGATCACGCCGCTGGCTTCGAGCCGGTTCCGGCAGTCATCTAGTTCCAGCGAAGCAAGTACGTGCCGACCGGTGCAGGCATAGATCGGCACGGCGAGCCGCCGTCCGGCGATCAATCGCTCCAGCATGTCGAACTCGGCTTGCGACAGATGCGGGCTGCCGATCGCGACCGCATCGATCGTCTTGGCCGCAGCGGCGGTCGACAAGGCAGCGCGGGCCTTCGCCACCATCTCAGGTGTGACCCGGATAACCGCCTCCGCCTCAGGTTCCGGCCCGGCCAGAATGGTTTCGACATCAGGCGCCTCGGGCGTTACCCCGGCGATGTGGAACAGGCCGACCGCGCCGGATGAAGCGGCCGCGGCGCCGAAAGCCTTCAGCGCGTCCTCGCCGGGGTGGCTAGCGATGCCGGTGACGACGCCGATCGAATTGCCGACCTCGCGGCCATAGAGGCTGCCCAGCACCGGCCAGGCGATCTCGGAGGCGAGGAAGGAAGCAGAAAGGCCCGAGACGTCGAACACCAGCCGCGCCCGGCGGTTCTCAGGCCGATGCAGGCCATAATCCGGCGCCCGGCCGGTGATGGCGCAGGCGATGTCGAGGAAGTCGCCGTAGCGGTTGGTGCGGGCGCCCAGCACCGAGTTGCAGAACACCACCGCATTGGATTCGCCCCAGGCGACATCGCTGCCCTGTGCCGGCCTGTGCCCGGCCTGATAAGGCGCGCAGGTCCAGCTCTGCTCGCAGCCGAGCTTGCGATAAGCCTCCATCATCCGTCGCGCCATGCCGCGCTGCGGCTCTTCCAGGCGGATGCGCGAGCAGCCCGTCAGGTCGAGCGCCCCGACATTGAGCGTCGAGCGGACCGCCACCCTGGCGCCGCCCTCGACCAGCCGCTCGGCGAAGAGCGTGCCGGAATCGCCATGGTAGAGCGCACCGTCGATATGCGCCGAAGCGATCGGGATCAGCCGCGGCGCCCCGAGCAGACGCGCGCTCTCGGCGACGATGCGCATCGCCATCCCCGCGCCGTCTTCGCCGACGGCGATTGCCTGTTCTTGCGGGTTGAGCACGAGACTCAAGACAGCACCTTGCGCATGGTGATCGAGGTCGGCCTGTCGTAGCCCGCATGCGCCGTGCGCTCGCTCTCGCGAAAGCCGAGTCGGGCGAAGGCGGCGTGGTTTGCGGTCAGTTCGATGCGCGTCTGCAACTCGACGGCATGCTTGCCGCGCCGGCGGGCAAAGTCCTCCACGGCCTGCATCAGCCGTCCGCCTATGCCTCGCCCCTGAAGGCCGGGCTCGACGGCAAGCTTGCCGACATAGAGGTCCTTCGCCCTCTCCAGCGCGAACACGCAACCAACGATCCGGCCGTTTTCCACGGCCAGGAAGGCCGTCTCTTGCGCCGCCTTATTCCGAAGGCCTTCCGGCGTCAGCAGATGTGCCGAGGATGGCGGGTCGATCAGGCCGTCCATATAGGCGAAGGCGCGCCGGATCAGCGCCAGCACTTCCTCCCACTGCGCGAAGTCCGGCGGAAGCTCGGTGACAGGAGGAGTGGCCGGCCGGTCCATGCGCTCAGACGGCCTTGTAGCGGACGGTGTCGAAACGGGCGGTGAGCCCGTCGTAGAGCAGCAGCCGGCCGACCAGCGGCTCGCCGATGCCGGTGATCAGCTTGATCGCTTCCATCGCCTCAAGGGTGCCGATGACACCCGTCAGCGCGCCGACGATGCCGGCAACGGCGCAGGACGGCACCAGCCCTTCGGGCGGCGCTTCCGGGAAAAGGTCGCGGTAGCCTGGATTGCGCTTGCCGTCGGCGCCGGTCTCGTACGGCTTCAGCACCGTCACCGAGCCGTCGAAGCGGCCGACGGCGGCGGTGACCAAGGGCTTCTTTTCCTGGGCGCACGCATCGGCCAGCGCATAGCGTGTCTCGAAATTGTCGGAGCCGTCGACGACGACATCGTAGCGGGCGACGAGGGCAGGGGCGTTTTCCGCTGTCAGCCTGAGACGATGCAGTTCCACTCCGACATTGGGGTTGATGCGCATGATCGCCGCCGAGGCGCTGTCGGTCTTCGCCATGCCGATCGTGTCTGTCGCATGGATCACCTGCCGCTGCAGGTTGGACAGCGAGACGTCATCGTCGTCGACGATGCCCAGCGTGCCGACGCCGGCCGCGGCAAGATATTCAAGCACCGGCGCCCCCAGTCCGCCGGCGCCGATGACCAGCACCCGCGCCCGCTTCAGCTTCTGCTGGCCGGGGCCGCCGATTTCGGGCAGCACGATGTGTCGGGCATAGCGTTCGAGCTCTTCGTCGGTGAGGGCGGCATTGGTCATGGCCGGACCTTATAGCGGGCAGGAAACCTTGTCATGCACATGCAAGGCAAAGCCTTGTCATGGGCAGGTGGCGGCGAGCCCTGGCTCTTTCAAGAAGTTAGCTGGTCGATCCAATACTGCCGTGGTCGACCGTCAGAAATTGCGCCCGCCCGGCAAGGCTGGAAAACAGCGCCGCGTCGGCACCAGTCATGAAGGCCTGGCAGTTCAGCTCCTCAAGGATGGAAAACAGCGCCGCGCGCCGGCCGCTGTCGAGATGCGCGGCGATCTCGTCGAGCAGGAGGATCGGCGTCAGGCCCGACATCTCGCCGGTCAGCCTCGCATGCGACAGCACGATGCCGACCAGCAGCGCCTTCTGCTCGCCGGTCGAGCACAATTCGGCCGGCATCGACTTCGGCCGGTGACGGACCACGAGATCCGACCGGTGCGGACCGTCGAGCGTGCGGCCGGCGGCGCGATCGCGCTCGCGGCCATTGGCAAGCGCGGCGCGGAACCGCTCCTCGACATCGACGGCCGGCGCGGCAGCGATCTCGCTCTCCAATTCGCCGGAGAGGCTGATGTCGGCCTGCGGAAACGGGCCGCTGCCGGGCAGCTTGTCGATCATGGCGGCAAGCAGCCGCACCAGTTCCGCCCGCGCCGCCGCGATCGCCACCCCGGTTTCGGCCATCTGCGTCTCGATCGCGTCGAACCAGCCGCTGTCGCGCGAGCCTTCCGTAAGCAGTCGGTTACGGCCGCGCACCGCCTTTTCATAATCCAGCGCCCGTTGCCCATGGCTGGGATCGATCGCCAGCACGAGTCGGTCGAGGAAGCGGCGCCGGTCGGCGGCCGGTCCCGGAAACAGCCCGTCCATCGCCGGCGTCAGCCAGACGACCCGCAGCCATTCCAGCATATCTTCGGCCGACTTCGCCGGTGCACCGTTGATGCGAACGCGCCTGCCGCCTTCTCCGTCGCCGCCGGAAATGCCGGTGCCGATTTCGACCTGGCCTTCCGGCCCTTCGATGCGGGCGTGCAAGGCAAAGCCGCCATCGCCGCCCTCGCGCGCCACGTCGGCATAGGGTGCGCGGCGCAATCCGCGCCCCGGCGTCAGCAGCGAGATGGCTTCGAGCAGATTGGTCTTGCCGGCGCCGTTGTCGCCGGACAGCACCACGGCACCCGGGCCAAGCTCGAGCGAAAGCCCCACATAGTTGCGGAAATTGGTAAGTGTTAGCTTACTAATATAGCTTTGCTGCCGAAGCTGTTTGGCGCCCGAAGTCACGGCGACACCTTTTCCGTGAAACGCCGAGCTCGCGAGAGCCTACACCCGCATCGGCATCAGCACGTAGAGCGCGGTCTCGTCGGCCAAGTCGTGGATCAGCGTTGGGGACCCGGCATCCGCCAGCATGAACTTCGCCTCCGTGCCGGTGAGCTGGGCCGCGACATCGAGCAGATACTTGGCATTGAAGCCGATCTCGATCGGGTCGGACGAATAGTCGGCCGCCAGCTCCTCGGTGGCACTGCCCGAATCCGGATTGTTGACGGCGAGCGTGACCTGGCCGTCATTGATCGACAGTTTCACGGCCCGGCCGCGCTCGGACGAAATGGTCGAGACGCGGTCGACCGCGGCGGCGAAGCTCTGGCGGTCGATGATCAGCTTCTTGTCGTTGCCGGTCGGGATGACCCGCTGATAGTCCGGGAAGGTGCCGTCGATCAGCTTCGAGGTCAGGATGACGCTGCCGATGGTGAAGCGGATCTTGGTGTCCGACAGCTCCGTCGTCACTGCGATATCCGGGTCGTCGACCAGCTTCTGCAACTCGCTCACCGTCTTGCGCGGGATGATGATGCCGGGCATGCCTTCGGAGCCTGCCGGCGCGTCGATCTCGGCGCGCGCCAGGCGGTGGCCATCGGTCGCGACCGAACGCAGCTTCAGCTTGCCGCCCGCCTCAAGCGTGTGCAGGAAGATGCCGTTGAGATAGTAGCGCGTCTCTTCGGTCGAGATGGCGAACTGCGTCTTCTCGATGAGGCCCTTGAGCGCCACCGAGTCGAGCCGGAAGATGTGCGAGAAGGAACCGGCCGAAAGCTCCGGGAAATCCGACTGCGGCAGGCACTGCAGGCGGAAGCTGGAGCGGCCGGACGTGACGGTCATCGCATTGCCGTCCTCGTCGGTCTTCAGCATCACCTCGGCGCCGTCGGACAGCTTGCGCACGATGTCGTAGAGCAGATGCGCCGGAACCGTCGTCGCTCCGCCGCGCTCGACCTTGGCCGGCGTGGCTTCCGTCACTTCGAGGTCGAGGTCGGTCGCTTTCATTTCCAGGCTGGCGCCTTCAGCGCTGAGCAGCACATTCGACAGGATCGGTATGGTGTTGCGCCGCTCCACCACGCGATGAACGTGGTTGAGGGACTTCAGGAGATTGGACCGTTCCAGGATAACACGCATGACCAAACAGGCTCGCTTCAATGAATGAGCGGGTCACCAGGGAGCGGCGTCCCGCGAAAGCTCCGAAAAGCTCAGAATCTATGTAAGCTGACAGTAAAACCCCTGCAAACGCAAGCCCGCGGCACCGGTTCCGGCCGGTTGCGCGGGCTTTCTGGGGATAAAGCAGGCGAAGTGCTCAGGCCTGCTCGTTGATCAGCCTTCTGAGTAGTTCGAGCTCCTGCGCCAGCGTGTTGTCGCCACCGGAAAGATCCTCGATCTTGCGAACGGCATGCAGAACCGTCGTGTGGTCGCGGCCGCCGAAACGCCGTCCGATCTCCGGCAGCGAGCGCGGCGTCATCACCTTAGACAGATACATCGCCACCTGCCGCGGCTTGACGATGGTGCGCGTGCGCCGGTTGGAGAGCAGCTCCGTCTTCGACACGTTGTAGTGGCGCGCCACGATGCGCTGGATGTCCTCGATGCGCACCCGCTTCGGCTCGCCCGAGCGGTAGATGTGCCCGAGGATCTCGTCGATGCGGTCGATGGTGATCTGCGGCTCGAAGGACTGGCGGAACAGAAGCTGGTTGAACGCGCCTTCAAGCTCGCGCCCGCTGCCCGTCACCGTGCGGGCGACGTGATCGAGGATCTCGTCCGAAATATCGAGCGAGGCATCGTCGATCTTGGCGGTGGCAAGGCGCAGCTTCAGCATGCCAAGGCGCATAGCGAAATCCGGCGCCGACATTTCGAGCGCCACGCCGCCATTCAGGCGCGAACGCACGCGCGGCTCCAGCGATTCCAGTTCCGACGGCGGCCGGTCGGCGGCGACCACCACCTGCTTGGCGCTGTCGAGCAGCATGTTGATGAGATGGCAGAACTCATGCTGGATCGACTTGCCTTGCAGGAACTGCATGTCGTCGATGATCAGAAGATCGATGTCGCGCAGCTGTTCCTTGAGGGTGAGCGCATTGTTGTCGCGGATCGCGGTGGCGAAGCGCCACATGAAATATTCCGCCGTCAGATAAACCACGCGCGATTTCGGGTTGTGCCGCAGCGATTCCGCGGCGATCGCCTGCAGCAGGTGTGTCTTGCCCAGTCCGACGGTCGCATGAAGGAAGAGCGGGTTGAAGCGCACCGCGCTCGACTGCGATTCCGCGACTGCCTTGGCCGCCGCGAAGGCCACCCGGTTCGAGGGTCCTTCGATGAAGGAAGCGAACGTGTAGCGCGGGTCGAGCGGCGACCCCAGCACGTTGTGGCGGAACTCGGTCTCCGCCGGCACGCCCGGGCGGGGCGCCGGTGCCCGTTCCACCCGGCCGGCGCTTGCGGTCCCGGCGGCAAGCGCGGTCTGCGCCTGCTTGGTCATCTTGCGCGCAGGTGCGATTTCCGGCTCGACATGGTTGCGGCCCTGCCGCGTGGCGGTTCGCACGATGATCTCGATCTTGAGAAGGTCGGGATCCTCATGCCTCCACAGTTCGGCGATAAGATCGAGATAGTGGCCGTTGATCCACGACCGCAGGAAGGCCGTGGGCACGGAGATGCGAACAATGCCGCGCGACGCCTCGGCAACCTTCATGCGGCCAAACCAGCTCGAATAGACCTCGGCTCCCAGACGCGCCTTCAACTGGGCCTTGACCCGCTCGAACTTCTGTTCAGCGTCGCTGGATGCCGCCATGCCGTCCCCTCCGACGATAGTTGCTGGGAATGGGAGCTCGCCCGCTATCTCCCGTTCGATGCCGCTCTGCATGATCAAGTTCCTTGTCTCTCGTACCCTTTTCCGCCGGGAGTGCGCCTCCTGCACCCTGGATCCGGCGAGCTTTTTTCGCTGCGCCATCGCCGCCGCCGGCGATATCGTCGCAACGTTGCGCAAGGGACCGATGCCAGCTCTCGCAAGCCGACCTGAACATGTCAGGGCAATACAACATCGTCCGGCGAAAACGCCGGCCCAACGTCGACTGCCATGTACAATTACGCCAGTCCCCTACCCGCACCGAAGAGACAAACCAAGCCACACGCGGAATTGCTCCGCGTCATGAATTCCGCCATTTTTTGCTGGCCGATCCAGGCTGGGTCAGGGGCCAAAGCCCGTCCCTTCGATGGATGGACATTACCGAAATCGCTGTGGATAGGGCAAGGCCACGTCTAACCGATTTTTAACGAATCTGATTACCGGAGACGTGTTCGGATGAGGTGCCATCGAGGCATGTTTTGACAAAGCCATTGTGATTCAAACCCTTTTCCGGCGAATGCGAAAAAGGCCACACCTCCGGAAATTTTCTGAAATAATTCTCTTGACAGCTACTTGTCCCCCGTCGCCCCTCCGCGAGTTGAACAAGCTGTGGATGACCGTCCGTAAGTTTCTGAAAAATATATGGAATTTGTGACAGGCTAATTTATGAGCGCGCTCGCATCCAACGGGCACCAGCATGAGCGATTATGTATATGCCGGCAAAACATTCGCAACTTTGAAATTCGAGCCAGACATCGTTATGCGGGCGTTCTTTTTAAGTACTTGCCGGCAAACGAAAAAACCCGGCCTGTGCGGCCGGGCTTAAGGATAACGGTTCTAAACGAAAGTTGGTTAGGCCGACAGCACCTTGACCCGCTGGGCCAGGCGCGAAACCTTACGGGAAGCCGTGTTCTTATGGATGACGCCCTTGGTTGCGGCGCGCATCAATTCCGGCTCCGCGGCCTTGAACGCTTCCAGCGCCGCGGCCTTGTCCCCGGCGGCCAGCGCCTCTTCGACCTGGCGAACATAGGTGCGGACGCGCGACCGGCGGTTCTTGTTGATCGCCGCGCGGCGGGCGATCTTGCGCGTTGCCTTTTTGGCCGAGGATGTGTTGGCCATGATGCCTCTCTTCTGATCTGGTGGGCGCCAGCGGGGGTGCCGCAGGGCGCAAAAAACAAACGGGCAGCACGGGGCCGCCTCGGTTGGTGCGGCTTATAGTTCAGCTTTTCCGGCGCGTCAACGCTGCTTGGTGGTCTTTTTGGGGACCTTAGAGCCCGTCACGCTGAAACGCCCTACGCCCTCTAAGTCTTTGTCTTATGCACGCGGTTTCCCAGACTGCTCGCACACTTTGGGCGACATGCTTCAGCGGTTGGTGAAATTCGGCTTCCGCTTCTCGACGAAGGCGGCCATGCCTTCCTTCTGGTCGTCGAGCGCAAACAGCGAATGAAACAGCCGGCGCTCGAAGCGCAGCCCCTCGGAAAGCGTCGTCTCATAGGCCCGGTTGACGGCTTCCTTGGCCATCATCACCGATGGCAGGGAAAACTCGGCGATCTTCGCCGCCGCCTTCAGCGCCTCCTCGACCAGTTCGCCGGCCGGCACCACGCGCGACACCAGTCCGCAGCGCTCGGCTTCGGCGGCGTCCATCATCCGTCCGGTCAGGCACATGTCCATCGCCTTCGACTTGCCGACGAAACGGGTCAATCGCTGCGATCCGCCCATGCCCGGCATGACGCCGAGCGTGATTTCCGGCTGGCCGAATTTTGCATTGTCGGCGGCGATGATGAAATCGCACATCATGGCCAGCTCGCAGCCGCCGCCAAGCGCATAGCCGGCGACCGCCGCGATGATCGGCTTGCGCGCGCGCGTCAGTTCCTCCCAGCCGACGAAGAAGTCCTGGGTATAGGCGTCGGCGAAGGAGATCGCCTGCATTTCCTTGATGTCGGCGCCGGCCGCGAAGGCCTTTTCCGAACCCGTAAGGACCATCGCGCCGATGCCGGCATCGGCGCCGAACGCGTTCACGGCCTCAACGATCTCTGCCAACACCTGCGAATTCAGCGCATTGAGCGCCTTTGGCCGGTTCAGCGTGATCAGCCCGACCTTGCCGCGTGTTTCCACGAGAATGGTTTCATAGGTCATGGCATCGTCTCCTCGCTTCGATTGAGGAGACCGGTCTAGCTCACCGCTGACAGGTCCGGCAATAGAAGGTCGAGCGGCCGCTCTGCACGATGCGCTCGATGTGGCCGCTGCAGCCCGGTTTCGAACACGGCTGGCCTTCGCGGTCGTAGACCGCGAAGGAATGCTGGAAGTAGCCGAGCGACCCATCTGCCTGGACATAGTCGCGCAGCGAGGATCCGCCGGCGGCGATCGCATCGGCGATGACCGAGCGGATCGATTCGGCCAGGCGTTCGCATTGCTGTTTCGCTTTCTTGCCGGAGCCGGCGATGGTGCCGGCTTCGCGCAGCGGCGATAGGCCGGCGCGCCACAGCGCCTCCGACACATATATATTGCCGAGCCCGGCGATCAGCCGCTGGTCGAGCAACGCGGCCTTGAGGGGCGACCTGCGGCCCTTAAGCAGCGCGGCGAGCAGGGGGCCGTCGAGCGCATTGCCGGTCGGCTCGATGCCCAGCCCCGCCAGCATCGGGTGCGTGTCCGGCGCTCCTTCGGCAAACAGCATGAAGCCGAAACGGCGCGGGTCGTTGAAGATGACGCGGGACCGCTCGCCCTTCGGCGAGGCGACATCGAACACGACGTGGTCGTGCGCGGCGCTCTTCGGGCGCTCGTGATGGAAGGTTCCTGGGATGTCGCTGCTCCCTGCGGTTTCGACGCGGAACGATCCCGACATGCCGAGATGGCAGATCAGCACCGGACCGTCTTCGATGTGCATCGTCAGATATTTGGCGCGCCGGCCGAGCGCCGTCACGGTCTTGCCGGCAAGCCGCTCCGAAAAGCGTTCGGGAAAGGGAAAGCGAAGGTCGGGCCTGCGCGCCTCAACGTTGACGAGCCGCGCCCCTTCCAGAACCGGCTGCAGCCCGCGCCGCACCGTTTCGACTTCAGGCAGTTCTGGCATGGCCGCCTATCGTTGCAAGGAAAGAGGCGCCGTGGCGGCCGGGCGCGAGGCCAAGATGATCGGCGACGGTTTCGCCGATATCGGCGAAGGTCGGCCGGAGCTCGATGTCGCCGCCCTTCAGCCCGGGCCCGATGCCGATCACCGGAACGCGCTCGCGCGTATGGTCCGTGCCGCGCCAGGTCGGGTCGTTGCCGTGGTCTGCGGTGAGGATGAGCAGGTCGCCCGGCTTGATGCGCGACAGCGCTTCCGGCAGCCGGCGGTCGAAGGCCTCGAGTGCTCCGGCATAGCCGGCGACATCGCGCCGGTGGCCGAACTCGGTGTCGAAATCGACGAAATTGGCAAAGACCAGATCGCCTTCGCCGGCGTCGTCCATGGCGCCCAGCGCCTCGTCGAACATCGCCATGTTGCCGCCCGCCTTGCGCACCTGCGAGATGCCGCGATGGGCGAAGATGTCGCCGATCTTGCCGACGGCGATGACCTTGCTGCCGCGCTCCGTCAGCCGGTCGAGCAAGGTCGGCTCCGGCGGCGGCACGGCATAGTCGCGGCGGTTGTGGGTGCGCTGGAAGGTGGCTTTTGTCTCGCCGACGAAGGGCCGCGCGATCACCCGTCCGATCTTGAGCGGATCGACTAGCCGGCGCACCGTCAGGCAAAGCTCATACAGTCTTTCGAGGCCGAAATGCGTTTCGTGCGCGGCGATCTGCAATACGGAGTCTACCGAGGTGTAGCAGATGGGCTTGCCGGTGCGGATGTGCTCCTCGCCGAAACGCTCGATGATCTCGGTTCCGGGCGCATGGCAATCGCCGAGGATGCCCGGCACCTTGCCTTCGCGGATGATCGCGCCGGTCAACTCGGCCGGGAAGGCCGGCACGGTGTCGGGAAAGTAGCCCCAGTCGAAACGCACGGGCAGGCCGGCAATCTCCCAGTGGCCCGACGGTGTGTCCTTGCCGCTCGAGACCTCCTGGGCAGCGCCATGGAAAGAAGCGGCAAGCAGCGGCGTGTCGACGTCGAGCTTCAACCCGGTCGCCGTCTGTGCCGCGCGGGCAAGCCCGAGCGAGACCATGTTCGGCACGGCAAGCGGGCCGCTGCGCAAGCCTTCACGGTTCGCGCGGCCGTCGGCGCAGGCCTGCGCGATGTGCCCGAACGTGTCGGCGCCGGCATCGCCGTAGCGTTCGGCATCGGCCGCCCCGCCGACGCCGAAGGAATCGAGAACGAATAGGAAAGCCCGCGCCATAGGGTGCCATTGTTGCCAGTCCAGGCAGCCAGACATAAGGTTCCGCAGTGGCGTTGGCAAATCGGAAACCAAACCGAAACCGGCATGGCGCCACAGTGGTGCGATCGGGCGCAGTGTCGGCGGGAGCGCGGCAGGGGATGGGCAAGGGCGCGGGATTCGTGGCAGGCCGGACTTTGGGGATGTGCGCGGCGGCTCTCGCGCTGCTCTCCTCGGCATCGCCGGCGCGCGCCGACTGGCGCGACGACATCAGCACGTTTCGCATAGGCATCGTCGCCGAGCCTGGAGGCGGCAACACGGTACCCGCTCTGGCCCGCCTGACGGATGCCTATACGAATGCTCTCGGCATGAAGGTCGAGTTCGTGGTTGCCCGCGACTATGCGGCATTGATCGAGGCGCAGGCGAGCGGCCGCGTCCAGTACGCGATCTATTCGGCGCTCGCTTATGCTGCGGCTTCGGAGCGCTGCGGCTGTGTCGAGCCGCTGGTGGCGCCGGTCGATGCCGACGGGGTCGCCGGTATCCGTTCCGTGCTGGTGACGCGCGACGGCAAAGTGCCGGACCTCGCCGCCATGGCCTCGCATCGGATCGCGATCGCGCCCGCGGACAATGTCGCCGGTTCTTTGCTGCCGCTGACCGGCCTGGCTGGCGAAGGCGTGAAGATCGCGGAGGATTCACCCTTCCTGGCACGCGCGCCGTCGGCCACCGCGGCCGAGACGATGCTCGGCGACGGCGAAGCCGACGGCCTGTTCGGCTGGGAGCCCGTCGGCGCCGATGGCCAGCCCACCGATACGGGCGGCACGATCATGCGGCTCGAGGCCGCCGGCGTTCCGAAGACGTCGCTTCGGGTGCTATGGAACTCGGCTCCGCTGCGATACGGGCCTCATGCCGTGCGCAGCGATCTCGATGCCGAGGCGAGGCGTCGGCTGGCCGTCTTCCTGACCAATCTCAAGTCTCTGACCCCGGACGTCTACGATCTTCTGGAATCGACGCATTCCGGCGGCTTCGAACTGGCCGTATCAAAGGACTACGCAACGGCGCTGGCCATCGTGCGGCGGGAAGCGGGCGGCCAGCAATGATCTCTCAGCAGTCGGTGCAGGGGACCGTGGGCCCGCGGCGCGGCCTCAGATAGTATGTTTCGCCCATGGCTATGTTGTTGAAGGCCGAGGTCAAGCCAAGAGCCTTCGAATCGCCGGCCGACCAGGTGATGATCGGCTTGTAGCCGAGGTCGCTTTCCACCCGCACAAGGAAGGTGTTGCGGATATTCAGCGTCGACGGAACGGTGGTGATGCTGTCCTTCGCGGCGTCGGCGCTATAGGTGGTGCCTACCAGCTTGCGCGACCATGCCACCTTCACCTTGGGCGACGCCTCGTCGGTGATCTGGATCCCGGTAACGATGATCGTCGGCGTGGAGCGGTTGTAGGGCTGCAGCGTCGAGGTGCCGATCTTCATGATCGCATCGAGATCGGCTTTCTTGACGCTCGTCTGCTGCGTGACGAGATCCGCCACCATGCTGCCGATGCGGCTGACCTTCTTGCTGGTCTCGATCGCCTGCGAGGCTTCCATCGTGATGAAGTACATGATGAGCAGCACCGGCACGATGAACGCGAACTCGATTGCCGCCACGCCGCGGCGATCGCGGCAAAACCGTGCCGCCTTCGCCAGAATGGCCGAAATTCCCCGCTGTGCCCCCGCACGGTACATACCCTACCCCCACGCCGCCGTAGTCTCGACCGGCCGCAATCTCAGTCGTCGAATGGTTCGTTCTGCCAGGTCACCGATGCGAAGTGCAGCGTCCTGCCGTCCTTCAGATTGGCCATTTGCTTGGCCAGGAAATCGGTGATCACCGGCCATTTGTAGAAGACCCGCAGCATGTTCCTCGATTCCGCCAGCCCCGGAGACACCGTGAAGGTCGTCGAGCTCGTGCCTGTCAGCACGATTTCGCCGCTCTGGATATTGAAGCCCGCCGCCGCGGCGTCGGCGAAGGTCGGATATTCGCGCAGGTCCACCAGCAGTGAAGCATTTGACCCGGACCCGGGGCAATTCGTGGCGACCATGATCTCCAGCCTGTCGCAGATCAGCTTCTTGATCGAGTCTTCGGTGACGTTGGCCTTCCTAAGCTGGCCGGTCCTGAGCTGGCGCGCGATATCGTCGGTGGCATTGGCCATCACTTCCTGGCCGGCGAACGAGATGCAGCTCTCAAGGATGGCGAAAACGAGCAGGGCGAACGGTATGGCCAGCATCGCGAATTCCAACGCCGTGCTGCCGCGCCTGTCGCTGAAGAAGCCATGACGGGGCTTTGCCCGTGCCTTGCCGTCCATGCCACCCTCGGATGCCGGATCCTTGCTCATGTCCGTTCCTGCCGAACCCTTGCAATGTCGGGCGGCAACATAGGGAAAACCCATTGAGGTCGGGTTTGGATGAGCGTTAAATTCGCCGGGCGACTTTTAACCCGCCATTAACGTCGCAGGCGCTTGCCGACGCCAGCCTCAGCGGCTGGCATTCATTTCGGTTTCGGAAGTTCTCTCCGCTTCGCTCTTGTATGAGCTTTCGCAATAGGGCGTGCAGGACATGGTCTGGACGTCGGCGCGCCGGTAGATGCGCACCGAAGACGCGGCTTGCCGGACCACCGTCACCTGCTCATCGACGATCGGGCTGCCATCGGAATCGAGCACGACCAGATTGGTGACGCCGAAACCCTTGCCGGTGAGAACGACCGTCGAGGCATCCTGCACGGCGGCGTCGGCGATTGCCGGATTGCCGATGACGATCGTATCGGCGGCGCGCGACAACTTGACGATCTTTGCCTGATTCATGGTGACCTCGATGCCGGCACCGGCGCTGGCGGGCATGGCGAAGGCGGCAACTGCCAGCAGCGCGACGACTGGAAATGGCGATCTCGACAAGGTCATTGAAGCGCTCCGGAGCGGCAGACTGTTCAACGGAACATGAACGAAATTGGTGAACCGACGGTTAAACGCCGCATGGCCGCGATAAGCATTGGCCGCCTCGAGGGTAAGAACCACCAGCATGCGCTGTTTTAGCGAAATCGCGGCTGGGCCGGATCTCTGCGCTTTTCCTGCCCGCCGGGCCGCGTTTGGGCGTTTAGGCCACGGTTAACCAAGCAACGGGTTCGCCTCCGGAAAGGAATCGGTAAGGGTATTTATTAAGCCGATCGAAAGGGCTTCCCCCTAGATTTGCAGCATCCGATCAACCGGCAAGAGAAGTTGACGGAAGTGCTGTAACACGTGGAGTAGGAGCTCTCGAATGTCTAACCTCATCGCACGTTTCGTGAAGGACGAATCCGGCGCGACCGCCATCGAATACGGTCTGATCGCCGCTCTCATCGCACTCGCCATCATGGTCGGCGCCAGCCAGCTCGGCACCGCCCTGAACAGCAAGTTCGTGGCGATCGCCAGCGCCGTCAAGACCGGCAAGGCCCCGTGATAGGCCGCGGAAGCCAGTAGTTGCTTTGAAGTAGAAGGGTCGCCATTGGCGGCCCTTCTTCATGCGGTCGGGTGATTTCGACGATCCGACCTCATCAATCGTTAATTCCAGCATGCCTAGATTGCAGCTGGTAAAATGCGCCATAGGCACCGCGCCATGCTTGAAGCCGCGATCTTCGTCGTCTTTCCTTTCTGCATGCTGTTCGCGGCGATCTCAGACACGCTGTCGATGACGATCGCCAACCGCGTGCCGGTGCTGCTGGTGGCGACGTTCGCTCTGGTGGCTCCGATGACCGGGATGGACTGGGCAACCTATGGCGGGCATTTCGCGGCCGGTGCCCTGGTGCTGGGGGTGACATTCGGCTTGTTCGCGCTCGGCGGCATGGGCGGGGGCGATGCCAAGCTCCTGGCGGCAACCGCGGTATGGATGGGGCTCAACATCAATCTCGTCGGCTACCTGGTAACCTCGACATTGATCGGCGGTCTGTTGACGATTGCCATTCTGGCCTACCGGAAATCGCCATTTGCGGTCTACACCGGCCACAACCGTTTTCTGCGCCATTTCGCCGACGAGAGCGGAGGCATTCCTTATGGCGTCGCGCTTGGTCTCGGCGGGCTCCTCACCTTTCCGGATTCTCCGCTGATGATCTGGGCGCTGGACAGGCTCGCCGCCTAAAGCACGTCGCCATTTTCAGGTCCGCTCGGTGGGCTTTGGATTTTTGACTTTACGCTTGTCTTGTCCCGAAGCCGGTTCCCGCTTTCGGAAGGCTCGTTTCCTTGAAAAGAGGGCTCTTGGCCGCCTTTTTTCGTTAACGGCAAGCGGTTCCATCAAATTTGAGTAAACCTTAAATTAATCACGATCGTAAGCATTACATTAACCTTGTTTTGACGATTGCGGCTGCAAAGTCCGGCCTGGCTAGGTGGTTTTGCCTTGAGGCGAAGGGTTCGGACGAAATGCCAGCATCCCGACTGATTATTCTGGGCGTGGCTGTGGCTGCGGCGGGTGGCGCGGGTTATGTCGCAAAGAACATGGTAGCGCCGCCGCCGCCTCAAGTCGTCGTCGACAATCCCAAGCAGCCGGCGATCGCGTTGCAGGACGTGCTGGTGCTTTCCGGCGATGTCGCGATGGGCAGCCAGCTCGGTGACAACATCAGCTGGGAGCAGTGGCCGGCCAGCGGCATCAACGCCAATTTCATCACCCGTGCGGCCGAACCGGACGCGGTTGAAAAGCTCAAGGGCTCGGTGGCACGTGTGGCCATGTATACCGGTGAGCCGTTGCGGCGCTCCAAGTTGGTCGGCGAGGGGCAGAGCTTCATGTCCTCGATCCTGCCGTCCGGCATGCGCGCCGTCGCGACCGCCATATCGGCCGACACATCGGCGGGCGGCTTCATCCTGCCCAATGACTTCGTCGACGTCATCATGACCCGGCGCGCCGACGCCAGCAACGGCGGCAGCGGCTTCAACACCGAGACCATCCTCAAGAACATCCGCGTCCTGGCCATCGACCAGACCATCCAGGAGGACGAGGAAGGCAAGAAGACCAGGGTCGGCCAGACCGCGACGCTGGAGCTGACGCCGCAGCAGGCGGAGATCATCACCGTCGCGCAGCAGATGGCGGACCGCCTGACCCTGGCGCTGCGTCCGATCACCGACACGAATGAGAAGAACCTGGGCGAGGCCGACTATCTGGTGAACGGCAATGGCCGGCGCGGCACGGTGCGGTTGATCAAGTCGGGCGAAGTTTCCGAAGTGGGAGCAAGGAAATGAGGCTAAGCGGCAAACTGCCCGTCGTCGCGGCGGCGGCAATCGGCCTGTTCCTGATCGGCACCAATGCGCCCGGCCTCGTCGAGGCCAAGGCCGCGAACAGGGCGGCCGGCGTGACGGCCTCGGTTGCCTCGCAGCGCGTCAAGCTCGGCCTCAACAAGTCGGTGGTCATCGACCTGCCGAGCGACGCCTACGACATCCTCGTCGCCAATCCGGCGGTGGCCGACGCGGTGACGCGCACGGCGCGCCGCATCTATCTGTTCGGCAAGGCTGTCGGCGAAACCAACATCTTCGTCTTCGGCCCCAACGGCGAACAGATCGCCAGTCTCGACCTGGCGGTCGAGCGCGACGTCGCCGGGCTGGAAGACTATCTCAAGCGCTTCCTCCCGTCGTCGCAGATCAAGGTCGAGCTGCTGAACGACAACGTGATTCTCACCGGCAACGTGGACACACCGCTCGACGCCAAGCGCGCCGTCGACCTGGCCACCATCTTTGTCTCGGGCGGTGAAGCGACAACCGGCCAATATTCTCAGACAGCCGCCGGTGGCTCGGCCAATGGCGGCGTCGACATCAACAATCCCGACGCCGAACGCCGGGTCTCCAAGATCGTCAATCTGCTGCAGATCATCGGTGACGATCAGGTGACGCTGAAGGTGACGGTGGCCGAAGTCAGCCGCTCGGTGATGAAGCAGCTCGGCGTCAACATGGTCGGCAACGGCGGCAGCAACGGCATTTCCTGGGGCGCGCTCAGCGACAATTTCACCGGCCTCGGCAAGCAGCTGTCCAATTCGAGCTTCAATGTCGGGACGTCCTCGATCCAGGCCTACATAAATGCCATGGAATCGGCCGGCGTCATGAAGACGCTGGCAGAACCGACGCTCACTGCGGTGTCCGGCGAGAAGGCAACCTTCAAGGTCGGCGGCGAATACAACATGGTGAACAGCGTTTCCGCCAACGTCTCCAACGACAACCAGACAGGGCTGAAGACCTATTCGATCGAGAAGATCGAATACGGCATCGGATTGGAGTTTCAGCCGGTGGTGCTGTCACCCGGCCGCATCAGCCTGAAGGTGCGGACCGCCGTTTCCGAGCCGACAACCGAGGGATCGGTTTCGCTTTCCGATGGCGGGAGGAGTCCCGGCATGAACGCTTTGTCGCTGCGCAAGCGCCTGGCCGATACGACGGTGGAACTGCCTTCCGGCGGTTCGATGATGATCGCAGGCCTCGTGCGCGACGACGTCAGGCAGGCCGTCAACGGATTGCCCGGGCTGACCAAGATTCCCGTGCTCGGCGCGCTCTTCCGCAGCCGCGACTTCGTGCGCAACGAGAGCGAGCTCGTCATCATCATCACGCCTTATCTGGCGCGGCCCGTGGCGCGCAACGAATTGGCCAAGCCCGACGACAATTTCAATCCACCCAGCGATGGCGCCGGCATGTTCCTTGGTCGCGTCAATCGCGTCTACGGCACCATGCAGACCGACAGGCCACCTGGCCGTTACCACGGCGTCGTCGGCTTCATCTACAAGTGAGCGGGAAAGCGGACATGTCCAAGTCAGCATCGAAGGCCACGACGATCGCAGCGGCAAAATCCGGCCGCGGACGTTTCCGCGGGTCGTCTCCGGTCCTGGCGATCGCCCTTGCGGCGTCGCTCACCGGATGCGCCAACTTCCATCGCGACAGTGTGACGGTGGGCTCCATTCCGGATGACTACCGCACCAATCATCCGATCGTCATTGCCGAGAAGAACCAGAAGATCGACCTTCCGGTCGGCGCCGGCGATCGCGGCATGACCGGTTCGCAGCGTGACACTCTGCTCGGCTTCCTCGACGGCTACGACAGGAGCGCCGCGCCTGCGCTGACGATTGCGGCTCCGGTCGGTTCCGCAAACCAGGCCGCCGCCCAGGCCGCCAGCCGTGATTTCGCCAGGCTTGCCATTGCGGCCGGCGTCAAGCGCGACCGGATCGTCATGACATCTTACCAGGCGGCCGTGCCGGAAGCCTCGGCGCCGGTCCGCGTCGCCTTCGTCGCCGTGAAGGCCCAGACCGACAAATGCGGGCGCTGGCCGGAAGACCTGCTGCAGACATCGGAAAACAAGCACTACGCCGATTTCGGGTGCTCCTATCAGAACAATCTCGCCGCCCAGATGGCCAATCCCAACGATCTGCTCGGGCCGCGCAAGCAGTCCGACATCGACGCCGAAAATCGCGGCAAGGTGATCGATATCTATCGCGCCCGAGGCATTTCGGACGAGTTCCTCGGCAATTCGGAAGTGACTTATTAAGCCGCGCCGGATCACGGAAAGAGCATGACGATGAGCAATCTCGCCTACGACACGCCCACGGATGCCGGCGATCTCTCGCAACAGGACATCGCCGCCATGCAGGCGCTGCGCCCGGTGCCGCGCATCTCGATCCAGGCTTTCTGCGAGACCGAGGGCGTCGCCAATCCCATCGAGCGCGCCGGCGAGGACCGCCGCATGGCCAAGGCCCATCTCAAGGCCCATATGGGCGGCATCGCCACCGCGATCGAATTCTACCAGTCGGCGCCGACGCCAAACCTGATCCTGCTGGAATCGCGCAGCGAGCCGAAACAGCTGCTGGAGCAGCTCGCTCAGCTCGCGGAATATTGTGATCCGACCTCGAAGGTCGTGGTCATCGGCCATTACAACGATGTCGGCCTCTACCGCGAGCTTATCCGTTCGGGTATTTCCGAATATGTCATCGCGCCGGTCTCGATGACCGATATCGTCAGCGTCGTCTCGTCGATCTTCGTCGATCCCGAGTCCGATCCGATCGGCCGCTCCATCGCTTTCATCGGCGCCAAGGGCGGTGTCGGCTCCTCGACGATCGCCCACAACGTCGCCTGGGCGATGTCGTCCTTGTTCAAGTCCGAAGTCGTCGTTGCCGATCTCGATCTCGCCTTCGGCACCGCCAACATCAACTTCGACCAGGACCCCGCGCAGGGCATCGCCGAGGCGGTGTTTTCGCCCGAGCGCGTCGACGAGGTTTATCTCGATCGGCTGCTCGCGCAGTGCGCCGAGCATTTGTCGCTGCTGGCGGCACCGTCCACGCTCGAGCGCGTCTATGATTTCGATCCGGACGCCTTCTCCCAGGTCATCGAAACGGCCCAGCGCAGCGCGCCCTTGCTCGTGCTCGACATTCCTCACGTCTGGAGCGGTTGGACCAAGAGCACGCTGATCAAGGCCGACGAGATCGTCATCACGGCCACGCCCGAACTCGCAAACCTGCGCAACACCAAGAATATGGTGGACATGCTGAAGCGGCTGCGTCCGAACGACCCGCCGCCGAAGCTGATCATCAACCAGGCGGGCGTTCCGAAACGGCCGGAGATCGCGGCATCGGATTTTTCCGAACCGCTCGGCATCACGCCCATGGCGGTGATCAATTTCGAGCCGCTGCTGTTCGGCAACGCGGCCAACAATGGCCGCATGCTTGGCGAGATGGATGCCAAAAGTCCGGTCGTCGGCACGATCAACGAAATCGCGCATGTGCTGACCGGGCGCAGCGAAATCAAGGCGAAGAAGAAGGCAGGCCTGGGCGCCATCCTCGGCAAGCTTTCGCGCAACAAGAAATGACGCTCGCGCAGCGGCATCGGGTAGTCGATCATGTTTGGTAAAAGAGGCACAGACGACGGCAGCCGGACAACTCCCGAATTCCGTCCGCCAGCACCTCCCCCCGCCGCTCCCGCTCCGGCCGGGACGATGGCTCTCGATCGGCCGGCCGCGCCTGTGCCGAGCATGCCCGCCGCGTCGCCCGTTCGCCGTCCGGTGGAGGCGCCGCCGATGGCGCCCGAGCCGCCGAGAAGGGCCCAGCGCGAGCGTAGCGAAACCTACTACGACACCAAGAGCCAGGTGTTTTCGGCGCTGATCGATACGATCGATCTTTCGCAGCTCGCCAAGCTCGATCCGGAAAGCGCGCGCGAGGAAATCCGCGACATCGTCAACGACATCATCGCGATCAAGAATTTCGCAATGTCGATCTCCGAGCAGGAAGAGCTGCTCGAGGACATCTGCAACGACGTGCTCGGCTATGGGCCGCTGGAGCCGCTGCTCGCGCGCGACGACATCGCCGACATCATGGTCAACGGTTCCAAGAACGTCTACATCGAGGTCAACGGCAAGGTCGAGCAGACCAGCATCCGCTTCCGCGATAACCAGCAGCTGCTCAACATCTGCCAGCGCATCGTCAGCCAGGTCGGCCGCCGCGTCGATGAATCGAGCCCGATCTGCGACGCGCGTCTTCCCGACGGCTCGCGCGTCAACGTGATCGCGCCGCCGCTCTCGCTCGATGGCACCGCGCTCACCATCCGCAAGTTCAAGAAGGACAAGCTGACGCTTGACCAGCTGGTCAAGTTCGGCGCCATCTCGCCGCAAGGCGCGGAGATCCTGAAGATCATTGGCCGCGTCCGCTGCAATGTCGTCATCTCGGGCGGTACCGGCTCGGGCAAGACGACGCTGCTCAACTGCCTGACCAACTACATCGATCGCGAGGAACGGGTCATCACCTGCGAGGACTCGGCCGAGCTGCAGTTGCAGCAGCCGCACGTGGTCCGTCTCGAAACCAGGCCGCCCAATCTCGAAGGCGAGGGCGAGGTGACCATGCGCGACCTCGTCAAGAACTGCCTGCGCATGCGGCCCGAACGGATCATCGTCGGCGAGGTGCGCGGACCGGAAGTGTTCGACCTTCTGCAGGCGATGAACACCGGCCATGACGGCTCGATGGGAACGATCCACTCCAACAGCCCGCGCGAATGCCTGAACCGTATTGAATCGATGATCGCCATGGGCGGCTATTCGCTGCCGCAGAGGACGGTGCGCGAGATCGTCGTCGGCTCGGTCGACGTGATAATCCAGGCGGCCCGCCTGCGCGACGGCTCGCGCCGCATCACCCACATCACCGAGGTGATCGGCATGGAAGGCGACGTCATCATCACCCAGGATATTGTCCTCTACAACATCAAGGGCGAAGACGCGAACGGTAGGCTGCTGGGCGAGCACGTATCGACCGGCATCGGCAGGCCGCATTTCTGGGATCGTGCCCGCTACTACGGCGAGGAGCAGCGCCTCGCCAACGCGCTCGAAGCCATGGAGAAACGCGCTGACTGATGCATCTGGAGGTGTAGGGGCCCCGGTCGATGTTCGGAATTGACACCACGGTTCTGGCTTTCGTCGTGCTTGCGGGCCTCAGCGCCGGCGCGATAGCCTATGCTTTCCTGTTCAAGCGCATCGACAATGAAAAGCAGGCCGGCAAGCGGCTTGAAACAATCAAGACGGCCGAGACCGACCGGTCGGTGGTGAAGGCTACGCGCGACCGCGCCGCGGAAGCGGTCAGGCGGCGCAAGACCCTCCAGGATTCGCTCAAGCAGCTCGATGAGAAGCAGAAGACCAACGACCGCAACCTCAAGAAGCCGCCGCTGAAGGCCCAGATCCGCCAGGCCGGCATGACGGTTTCCATCGAGCGCTTCTACATCTACTCGGCGATCTGCGGCGTCGTGCTTACGTTCCTCGCCTATTTTGCTGGCGCGCCGTTGCTGGTTCTGCCCGGCGCTCTCTTGGCCGGAGCCCTCGGCCTGCCGCGCTGGTTCGTATCGTTTCGCCGCACGCGCCGGGTGAAGGCTTTCCTGGAGGAGTTCCCGAATGCCCTCGACATCATCGTGCGCGCGGTCAAGTCCGGTCTGCCGCTGAACGACGCGATCCGCATGATCGCCAACGAATCTCCCGAGCCGGTGCGCTCCGAGTTTCGCCGCATCGTCGATTCCCAGCAGATGGGCATGTCGATCCCCGACGCGACGCTGCGCATGTCCGAGACCATGCCATGCACCGAGGCCGGCTTCTTCGGCATCGTCATCCAGATCCAGTCGCAGGCCGGCGGCAATCTCTCCGAGGCGCTGGGCAACCTTTCGCGCGTGTTGCGCGACCGCAAGAAGATGAAGGCCAAGGTGCAGGCACTGTCGATGGAAGCGAAGGCATCCGCCGTCATCATCGGCGCCTTGCCGTTCGTCGTCGCCTTTCTCGTTTATCTTTCGAGCCCGAACTACATCATGCCGCTGTTCACGACCAGCGTCGGCAATTTGATCCTCGGCTGCTCCGGCGTCTGGATGTCGATCGGCATCCTGGTGATGCGCAAGATGATGAATTTCGAAGTGTAGGGACGCGGACCCAATGACAGACCAGGTCGTCAAGACGCTAACCGATCCTTCTTTTCTTATCGCGCTGCTGGTCGGCATCGCGGTTTTTGCGACCGTCTTCACGCTCCTGCCGGCGCTTGGCGGCAATCAGCTCAAGGCGCGCATGAAAAGCGTGGCGCTCGAGCGTGACGAACTGCGCGCCAGGCAGCGTCAGTGGCTCGCCAACGAAGCCGACCGCCGCCGCAAGGGCTTGCGCGAGGAGCAGTCGATCGGCATGCGCAACATCGTCGAACGGCTGGACCTCAAGCGCGCGCTTGCCGACGAAGGCACGCTGCAGAAGCTCAAGGTGGCGGGCTTCCGCGGCCAGAATCCGCTGACGCGCTTCCTGTTCTTTCGCCTGATCCTGCCCTTCATCGGATTCGCGCTCGCAGCGATCTACCTGTTCGTTCTGGGCGGTCTGGCGCAACAGCCGGCCTTCATCAAGCTGTTCGTCTGCATTCTTGTCGCCTATGGCGGCTTCTATGCGCCGATCCTCTACGTCAACAACCGCGCGACCAAGCGCAAGCAGTCGATCCAGCTGGCATGGCCGGACGCGCTCGACCTGATGCTAATCTGCGTGGAATCCGGCATGTCGGTGGAAGCAGCGCTTCGCAAGGTCGCCGACGAGATCGGCACCCAGTCCGTCGCGCTCGCCGAGGAATTCGTGCTCACCAATGCCGAGCTCTCCTATCTGCAGGACCGCAAGGTCGCCTATGAGAACCTGGCAAGCCGCACCGGCCTGGAATCGGTGAAGTCGGTGTCCCAGGCCCTGGTCCAGGCGGAACGCTACGGCACGCCGGTGGCGCATGCGCTGCGCGTGCTGGCGTCGGAAAGCCGCGACATGCGCATGAACGCGGCCGAGAAGAAGGCCGCAGCACTGCCGCCGAAGCTCACCGTGCCCATGATCCTATTCTTCCTGCCGGTTCTGTTCGCCATCATTCTGGGGCCGGCCGGCATCCAGGTCAGCCAGCGCGGCATCTTCGGCGACCAGCACAATTCCAGCAGTCACTAGAAAACCCGAACGGATATGGAAAGGCCGCACGGTTTATGCCGCGCGGCCTTTTGTCGTCGATCGGCGCGATCCCGCGCCCTGCTCGATCAGTTCGTCGCGGCCTTCGCCTTGTCCTTGTCCTGATCCTTGAGCTGGCTCCAGGCATTCTGCTGGGCAAGCATCTGGCGCAGATAGGCGACATTGGCCTGCGCCTGCTCCGGCGAAAGCTCCTGCGAGGCGATCTTTTCGGCCTCGTCGAAGCGGCCCTGCAGGCCGACGACCAGCGCCAGGTTCTGCCGCACGCGGCTGTCGGCACTCGGCTGCTGCACGGCCGAGCGCATATAGGTCTCGGCGGTGCGCAGATCCCCCTCCAGCACATAGGACATGCCGAGATTGGAGAGGATCGAAGGTTCGTTCGGCTTGAGCTCGAGCGCCTTCCGGTAATCCTGACGTGCCTCGTCCCGCTGCCCTATCTGGTCGAGGATGGCGGCTTCCGCCGACACCAGGCGCCAGTCCGGATATTCCGGCGTCTGCGCGCGGCGCACCGCATCGAGCGCCTGCTCGAACTGCCCGTTGGCGGCGAGCGCCTTGCCGTAGGCGGCGAGCACGTCCCGGTCCTTGGGGTAGGCGATTGCGAGCTTGCGTATCACCGCCAGCGACTGGTCGGCGTCGCCATCCATCTGCAGCGCCGCGGCGTAATTCGTGGCGATGCGTTTGTCGTTCGGGTTCCTGGCGTAGGATTCGCCAAGCCTGGTCGTGGCGCCGTGCAGTTCGCCGGCCGACATCGTTTCCAGCGGCCTGTTATCGGAGCGGGAAATGGAGCCGGTCGTGAACTTGCTGGTGCTGGCGCAGCCCGCAACGCTGGCCGCCAGCGCTGCCATGAATGCCGTGGTGATCAGACGCTTGCTCGTGAAGGTCAATGCTTTGATCGGCATCGCGCCGTCTCCATTCCTGCGCGGCCATTAACTGGCCGTCTTCCCTCTCACAGAAATATTCTGTTAACCCTAACGGATCGTTAAAAAGCCGACTCGCGGTGTCGGCCGGAGACCATTGAATGCCTGTCGAAATCATTGACCAGAAACCGGAAGCCGCCTTGCCAGTTTATCTGGTGGGAAAGGACGGTCTCGACGCCTCGATCCTCCCGCCTTCGGTCATTGCCTGGGCGCGGGCCAATGGCTTTTCCGGCGATGCGGGCCGTACGCTCGTTCTGCCGGGCGACGGTGGCGCTCTCGCCGGCGCGCTGTTCGGCACCGGCGACGGCGAGAGCCAGCTTGCCATCGGCGCCTTGGCGAGATCGCTGCCCGAGGGCGAATGGCATTTCGCCCAGGATTTGCCAGTGCCGGATCTTGCGGCGCTGGCCCTCGTCCTCGGCGGCTACGTCTTCACCCGCTACGGCAAGAAGCCCGGCAAGGCGTTGCGCTTCGCGCTGCCGTTGGGCGCCGACGTCGCGCGTGTACGCCGCATCGCCGAGGGCGTTTTCCTGACGCGTGACCTCGTCAACACGCCGACCAGCGACATGGGGCCGGATGAGCTGGACGAGGCCGTCCAGACATTGGCCGCTGCGCACGGCGCCGACGTCTCCGTTGTCAAGGGCGACGATCTCCTGGTGCGGAATTTCCCGATGATCCATGCCGTCGGCCGCGCCTCGGCCGCCGCGCCGCGGTTGATCGACATGACATGGGGACCGAGCGATGCGCCGAAGGTGACGCTGGTCGGCAAGGGCGTCTGCTTCGACACCGGCGGTCTCGACATCAAGCCGTCGTCCGGCATGCTGTTAATGAAGAAGGACATGGGTGGGGCCGCCAACGTGCTGGGTCTAGCCTCAATCATTATGGCGGCGAAACTGAATGTGCGGTTGCGGGCGCTGATCCCCGCCGTCGAAAATTCGATCGCCGGCAACGCCTTTCGGCCGGGCGATGTGCTGAGAAGCCGCAAGGGCATCACGGTCGAGATCGGCAACACCGACGCCGAAGGACGGCTGATCCTCGCCGACGCCCTGGCGCTCGCCGACGAGGAAAGGCCGGCCCTGCTGTTCGACATGGCGACGCTGACCGGAGCCGCACGTGTCGCGCTCGGCCCCGATCTGCCGCCCTTCTATACCGGCGACGAGGCGCTGGCGGCCGACCTGGCTGCGGCTTCGCTCGCTGTCGAGGACCCGCTGTGGCGCATGCCCTTGTGGCGTCCCTATGATGCGAAGCTTTCCTCGAAGGTCGCAGACGTCAACAACGTCACCACGGATGGTTTTGCCGGATCGATCACCGCGGCTCTGTTCCTCAAGCGCTTCGTCGAGAAGACGCCCGGCTGGGCGCATTTCGACATCTTCGCCTGGAATCCGTCCGATCGTCCGTACGGCCTGACCGGTGGCGAGGCGCAAGGCATTCGCGCGCTGGAACGGATCATCTCGAAGCGCTTCGGTTGAGGTTGGCAAAAAGCCGGCAAAAAAGGCCGCAGACTGAAACGGAAGCGAAACAATTTGCCGTCATGCTGGGCGGATGTCGATCTCGATGCGCCCGAGCCAGGCCTTGCGACTGTGGCAGCAGGTGTTGCTGTCGCAGGTGCGCGAGGGCGCGCCCGACCTCACCATGCGCCAGACGGCGATCCTGCTCACCATCTACCTCGACCCGCCGCCGCATACGGTGCGCGGACTGGCAGCCAGGCTCAATGTCACCAAGCCGGTCATCACCCGCGCGCTCGACACGATGGGCGCTCTGAAGCTGGTGTCGCGCCACCGCGACGAGCTCGACAAGCGCAACGTGCTGATCCGGCGCACGGTCGAAGGCGCGCTCTTTGTCGAGCGCTTCGGCGATGGTATCGTCGCCAGGGCGCATGAACTGCCCATCTGACCGATCACCGAGTTGACTGGATTGCTGATTTGACTGCCAGGGATGCCCGCCTTCACGCCTTTCGTTCCGATCTCGCCGACGCCAGGCTGAAAGGAGAGGTCGCCGCCGAGCGCTTCGTCGCTGGCCGGCCGGCGCGGATAACCGCCGCCGTCGCCGACCTGCACAAGGCGCCGCGCCCCGATGCCGGGATCAACACGCAGGCGCTGTTCGGCGATAACGTGCTCGTCTTCGAGGACGCGGAAGGCTGGGCCTGGGTGCAGGCCGAGCGCGACGGCTACGTCGGCTATGTCGCCGATAACGTGCTTGGCGCATGTGAACACGCGCTTACCCACATCGTCTCCGTGCCGCGCACCTTCCTCTATCCGGGTCCTGATCTGCGCTTTCCGATCGGCGGACAATTGTCGATGGGCTCGACGGTGACGGTGACGGGCTCCGCCGAAACGCGCGGCACGCATTACGCGCTGCTGCCTTCCGGCCAGGCGGTGATTGCCCGCCATCTGCGGCCGATCGGAGAACTCGCCGACGACTACGTCACGGTCGCGGAGAGCTTTCTCGGCACGCCCTATCTCTGGGGTGGCGTTTCCGCTTTCGGCATCGACTGTTCCGGCCTCGTGCAGCTGGCGATGCGCATGACGGGCAAGGATGTGCTGCGCGATTCCGATATGCAGGGGGCATCGATCGGCACGCCGCTCGAGCCGGGCCCTGAGTTTTCCGGACTCAGGCGCGGCGATCTCGTCTTCTGGAAGGGCCATGTCGCGATCATGACGGACGCGAAAGAGATGATCCACGCCAATGGCCACACCATGCTGGTCTCGCGCGAAGGGCTGAAAGAGGCGGTCGAGCGCATCGGCTATCTCTATGGCGGCCCGACTGGGTTTAGGAGGCCATAGCATCTTTACCTCTTCCCTTGTAGGAGAGGTCGGATTGCCCCGATTTGCCCTTCGCAAATCGGTTGGCAATCCGGGTGAGTGGTAAGCGGCGCCAAGCTGAAACATCCCTCATCCGTCTCGGCGCTGCGCGCCGATCCACCTTCTCCCACAAGAAGGAGAGAAGGGAAGAACGATCCCCTTTTGTTCCGATTTTCCTTGGCGTGCGCTTGGCATCGCGCTACCTCTGGCGTGTGACAGAGCAGCCGCGCCTTGCCGAACAGAATGCCGCCGTTCTCCTGCCCGAGCCATTCGTCAGATGGTTCGCTGCAAAAGGCTGGTCGCCGCGCATCCATCAGCTCGAGCTGCTGGCCAAGGCGCAAGCCGGACAATCGGTGCTGCTGATCGCGCCGACCGGCGCCGGCAAGACCCTAGCCGGCTTCCTACCGTCTTTGACCGAGCTTGCCCACCGGCCCAAGCGGAAGCCCGGCGAAGCGCATCGCGGCATCCACACGCTCTACATCTCGCCGCTCAAGGCGCTGGCCGTCGATATCGAGCGCAATCTCGGCAGGCCGGTCGACGAGATCGGGCTGCCGGTCACAATCGAAACGCGCACCGGCGACACGCCTTCGCACAAGCGCCAGCGGCAGAAGCTGGTGCCGCCTGACATCCTGCTCACCACGCCCGAACAGCTCGCGCTGCTGATCGCCTCAAACGACGCGAGGCGCTTCTTCGAGGACCTGCGCTATGTCGTGCTCGACGAGCTGCATTCGCTCGTCACCTCGAAGCGCGGGCATCTTCTGGCGCTTGGCCTGGCGCGGCTGCGGAGGTTCGTTCCCGAGTTGCAAACCATAGGCCTGTCGGCAACTGTCGCTGAGCCGGACGAATTGCGCCGCTGGCTGGTTAGCCAAAATCCTGCAGGCGACAGGGCCGGGCTGATCACCGTCGCCGGCGGCGCCAAGCCCGACATCTCCATCCTCGACTCGCGCGAGCGCGTGCCGTGGTCGGGGCACTCGGCCCGCTACGCCATCCCCGAGATCTACGAGGCGATCAAAGAGCACCGCACGACGCTTCTCTTCGTCAACACCCGCAGCCAGGCCGAGCTTTTGTTCCAGGAGCTGTGGCGGGCGAACGAAGACTCGCTCCCCATAGCGCTCCATCACGGCTCGCTCGATGTCGGCCAGCGCCGCCGCGTCGAGAAGGCGATGGCCGACAATGCGCTGCGCGCCATCGTCGCCACCTCCACCCTCGACCTCGGCATCGACTGGGGCGATGTCGACCTGGTCGTGCATGTCGGCGCGCCGAAGGGCGCCAGCCGCCTGGCGCAGCGCATCGGCCGCGCCAACCACCGCATGGACGAGCCGTCGAAGGCGATCCTGATCCCGGCCAACCGCTTCGAGGTGCTGGAATGCCGCGCCGCGCTCGACGCCAACTATCTCGGCGCGCAGGACACGCCGCCTTTGATCAAGGGCGCGCTCGATGTGCTCTCGCAGCATGTGCTGGGCGTCGCTTGCGGCGGACCGTTCGATGCCGACCTTCTGTACGAGGAAGTGCGCGGCGCCGCGCCTTACGCAGCGCTGGAACGCGAGACCTTCGATCGCGTCATCGACTTCGTCGCGACAGGCGGCTACGCGCTGAAGAACTATGAGCGCTACGCCCGCATCCGCCGGAACAAGGACGGGCTGTGGCGTGTCTCGCATCCGCGCGTCGCGCAGCAATACCGGCTCAATGTCGGCACCATCGTCGAAATGCCGGAGCTCAATGTCCGCTATGTCCGGCAGGGGCGAGGCATGGCCGGCCGCGGCGGGCCTGTGCTTGGCAAGATCGAGGAGTATTTCGCCGAGACGCTGCGGCCCGGCGACAATTTTCTCTTCGCCGGCAAGGTGCTGCGCTTCGAAGGCATTCGCGAAAACGAATGCGTCGTCTCCAACGGCGCCGGCGCCAACATCATCGTGCCGTCCTATGCCGGCGGCAAGTTCCCGCTGTCGACTTATCTCGCCGAACAGGTGCGCGGCATGCTGGCCGACAGCGACCGCTGGAAGGTCCTGCCCGAACAGGTCGCCGACTGGCTTCGGGTCCAGGAGGAAAAGTCGGTGCTGCCGAAGCGCGGCGATCTTCTGGTCGAGACCTTTCCGCGCGGCAACCGCCACTACATGGTCGCCTATCCCTTCGAAGGCCGGCTGGCGCACCAGACGCTCGGCATGCTGCTCACGCGCCGGCTGGAGCGCGCGCATGCCAGGCCGCTCGGCTTTGTCGCCACCGACTATTCGCTCGCTGTCTGGGCACTCGACGACATGGCGGCTTTGTTCAAGGCGAAGAAGCCGTCGCTGCCCACACTTTTCGACGAAGATATGCTGGGCGATGATCTGGAAGCCTGGCTGAACGACAGCTGGATGCTGAAGCGCACCTTCCGCACCTGCGCCGTCATCGCCGGACTGATCGAAAAACGCTACCCCGGACAGGAGAAGAGCGGGCGCCAGGTGACGGTCTCGGCCGACCTGATCTACGATGTGCTGCGCAGCCACGAGCCGGACCATATCCTGCTGCAGGCGACGCGCACGGATGCCTCGGCCGGATTGCTCGATGTCAGCAGACTTGGCGAGATGCTCTCGCGCGTCCGCGGTCGAATCATGCATAAACATCTCGACCAGATCTCGCCGCTGGCGGTGCCGGTGATGCTGGAGATCGGTAAGGAATCGGTCAATGGCGGCGCCAATGACACGCTGTTGATGGAAGCCGCCGACCTGGTCGAAGAGGCGATGGGTCGCGGGTGGCGGGCTGGAAGCAATTCCAGGAAAAGTATGTAGCGGTTTTCCATTCGGAAATTGCGTAAACGGAGAGGGCATGAATTTTTCGCTGTCGCGCGCAACGTTGATCGCCGAGGCCGATTTGATCGGCATCGCCGGCGAGCGCGCGGTCTGCGATCGGCGCGGCATCCTCTATTTCCCCGATCTTCGGCTACTCGCGGTCTCCGACCTGCATCTCGAAAAAGGCTCTTCCTTCGCCAGGCGCGGCGCGCTGATCCCGCCCTACGACACCGGTGCCACGCTGCTGCGGCTGCAGGCGGTGATCGCCGACTATCAGCCGCGCATCGTCGTTAGCCTCGGCGACTCCTTCCATGATGGGGGCGGCGCCGAGCGCATGCATCAGAGCTTCCGCGAACGGCTGGAGGCGATGATGGCCGGCCGCGACTGGTTCTGGGTCGCCGGCAACCATGATCCCGATGCGCCGGCCGACCTGCCGGGCGAGACGGTCAGGGAACTCGCCGTCGGCTCGCTGGCGTTTCGCCACGAGCCCTCCAGGCTGCGGGTCGAAGGCGAGATCGCCGGCCATCTCCATCCTTGCGCCCGCATCGTTCAGCGCGGCCGTTCGGTGCGGCGGCGCTGCTTCGCCGGCGACGGCGGCCGCATGATCATGCCAGCCTTCGGCGCCTATACCGGCTCGCTCAACGTACTCGACCGCGCCTATGCCGGCCTGTTCCGGCTGGAAACACTGATGGCCTATATGCTGGGCGCCGAACGCATCTTCGCGATATCCGGCTCGATGCTCAGGCCCGGCTGAAGCCGCTCCTATCTACCATAGTAGAGTGTGACCGTGTGCTTCGCCTCGGCGAAGAACAGCCAGCGCTCGACCAGCATGCCGATAAGTTGGGAAATGGCTGCGAGCGCCGACGCAATGGCCGCGAAAGGCCACTGTGAGGCGAAGGCGACAGCAAGCAAGATAGCCGGCACGGCGAAGGCCAATACCTGCGTGATCCGCCGCAACTTCGCACTGTGCTTACGCGCAATGCGGAATCCCATCTCCTTGAGTAGGTAGTTTTCTTCGGTGTGCGGCCATTCGATCGACCGCACCGTGCCGCCGGCGAGGCCCGTCGCCGTGTTGGCGGTGGTCGGGATTTTCAGCCGGTCGTTGTACCGCCAGGTCGCGAGCTTCCAGGCCCAACCGGCGAGCGTGGCAAGTGTCGCTCCTGTCACAACCACCGTCGAACCGACGGCGAAACCCTGAAGAAGGGCGTTGAGCAACACACTGCCTGTCATGCAAGCGAAAATAAGATAAGCCGGCAAAGTATAGCGGCTGTGCCACTGCGCGATAGGCTTAAGCGAAGCATAGATCATGCCGGTCGTGCAGACCGTCGTGACCGCGCCGGCTGCCGCCAGAAGCCCGGCAACGGCCACCCAGCCGCCGCTATCGCCAAGCAGCACCCAGCCGATGCCGAACAGCCCGGCCGGAATGAAGGTCGCGACCGACGCCACGCCTTCGCGCGACAGCCAGGAGCTGCGCCATTGCGAGAAGGCCCGCCAGGCTCGCTCGGGCCGGCCGAGATGGCCGGTCGAGGAGAGCAAGCCCGCCGCGATCAGGCCGAGCGCAAGCGCCATGCCGACAAGGCCAAGCCAGAAATCGGCTGGAATCAACCCAAACCCGCCAAGCAGGCCGAGCAGCGCCAGCAGGCCATAGCCGGCCCCGGTGGCGGTGGTGAAGAAGAGGACGGAAAAGGCCGGATGCATGGGCTGCGCGAATTCAGTTCGAAAGCATGCGGTCGATCCAGCCGAGGAAGCCGCCCTCGGCTTTGATCGGCTCAAGTGCCGGCGCGTCCACGTTGGCCGCGCGTTCGGTGCGGGCACGCGGCAGCAGGTATTTGTTGGTCGGCTTGTAGCCGAGCTCCGGCATCAGGTCGACGCCGCCGCGGTTTGTGACCAGTTGCGAGATTGCCGATGCGGGATCGCCGAGATCGCCGAAATGCCTGGCGCTGGTCGGGCAAGCGGCGACGCAGGCCGGCACGCGGTCGTCTTCGGCCAGATTGTCGTTGTAGATGCGATCGACGCAGAGCGTGCATTTCTTCATCACGCCGACATCGGTGTCGAACTCGCGCGCACCGTAGGGGCAGGCCCAGCTGCAGAGCTTGCAGCCGATGCATTTGTCCTCGTCGACCAGCACGATGCCGTCCGAGGCGCGCTTGTAGGAGGCGCCGGTTGGGCAGACGGTGACGCAGGCCGGCTGCTCGCAATGCAGGCACGAGCGCGGAAAGTTCACCGTGCGGCCGCCCATCTCGGTCGTGTGCTCATAAGCGTGCACGCGGTTGAACCAGACCCCGTCGACATGCCCGCCATAGGGATCGATGTCGGTCAGCGGCGCCATGTGGCCGCCGGTGTTCCATTCCTTGCAGGCGGTCACACAGGCCTGGCAGCCGACGCAGGTGTCGAGATCGATGACGAGGCCGAGCTTTTTCTCGGTATGGCCGGGAAGGCAGGTCATTCGGCGGCTTCCCTCTTGATGCGGAATTCCGCGCCGAAGCGAAGCACATCCGGAGACGGTTCGACATTTGGCGGCTGCCGGAAGCGTTCGAACTGCGGCTCGCTGAAGCCGGCCTCGTCCGCCGCGCATTTGACGATGCGCACGCGCACGTCGAACCACGCCGCCTGGCCGGTGACTGGATCGGAATTCGAATAGCGCTTGCCGTTGGCATCGGCCGAAATCTGATCGCCGATGATGTGGTTGAGCAGGAAGCCGCGGTTGGATTCTGCCGCATCATCCTTGAGGCCCCAGCTGCCGCGCCGCTTGCCGATGGCGTTCCAGGTCCAGACCGTGTCCGGGTTGACGCCGTCGATCAGCTTGATCTGCCCCTTCACCTTGCCGTTGACACTCTCGATCCACACCCAGTCGTCATCGGCAAGGCCGAGCCGGGCGGCCGTCTCGCGGTGCACGAACAGCCGGTTCTGGCTGGTGATCTGCCTCAGCCAGGCATTCTGCGCACCCCAGGAATGATACATGTGCATCGGCCGCTGCGTCAGCGCATGCAGCGGATATTCTTGGAGATCGACGGTCCCGTCCTCGAAGGGCGCGTACCAGAAGGGCAGCGGGTCCATATAGGCTTCGATACGGCCGCGCTCGGCCTCTGGTGGCTGCGCTTTTCCGTGGCCGCGCGCGGCGAGGCGGAAGCGCTGCATCGGCTCGGAATAGAGCTGGAAGACGGTTCGTTCCGCCCTGGGGATGAAGCCCATCTCGACCGCGAAGTCGAGATAGGCGCGGTTGCCCATCTTGTAGTAGCGCTGGTCGTCGGAAAAATCGTGGTGCCAGAAGCCGCCATTGTCGATGTAGCGCTTGAGCTGGTCCGGATTGACCTCGCCCTTGCCGATCGCCTCGCCGTTCTTGCCGCGCCAGCCGGCGAGCGGGCCGATGCCCGGCGTGCGCTCGTGGTTGACGATGTAGTCGGCATAGTCGCGGTATTTCGCCGAACCGTCCTCGTTGACGAAGCCGGGCAGGCCGAGCCGCGCGCCGAGCTCGATCAGCACCGACTGGAATGGCCTGACGTCCCGATCCGGCTGCACCACGGGATGGCGGATGGCGTCGCCCGGCCCGTCGGCATGGCTGATCGGCCGGTCGAGCAGGCTGATGCAGTCGTGCCGCTCGAGATAGGTGGTGTCGGGCAGCACCAGGTCGGCAAACGCCACAGTCTCGGAATAGTAGGCGTCGGAATAGATGATGAAGGGGATCTTGTACGCGCCCGACTCGTCCTTGTCGGTAAGCATGGCGATGGTCTCGACCGTGTTCATGGACGAATTCCAGGCCATGTTCGACATGTACATCATCAGCGTGTCGATCGGATAAGGATCGCCGGCCCAGGCATTGCGGATGACGCTGTGCATCAGGCCGTGCGCGGCTAGCGGCGCTTCCCATGAATAGGCCTTGTCGATGCGGGTGGGCCGGCCGGCCTCGTCGACGAGCAGGTCGTCAGGCCCGCAGACGAAGCCGAGCGGCATGCCTTCCAGCGGCGTCATAGGCCGGATAGTCTTGCCGGCGGGCTTTGGTCCCGGCGGCGCGCAGCGGGGATAGGGCGGCTTGAAGCGGAAGCCGCCGGGAACGTCGATGGTTCCGAGCAGAACCTGCAGCAGGTGGATGGCGCGGCAAGTGTGAAAACCGTTGGAATGGGCCGAGATGCCGCGCATGGCATGCATCGAGACCGGCCGCCCCTTGATCGTCTCGTGCCGCCGGCCCGCCGGATCGGTCCAGGCGACGGGCAGTTCGATCGCCTGCTCAAAGGCGACATGCGCCAGCTCCGCCGCGATCCGGCGGATCGTCCCGGCGCTGACGCCGCAGCGGCCGGCGACTGCATCGGGCGAATAGCTCTCGTCCAGGTATCGGTCGGCGATCAGCTGGAACACCGGCTTGCAGCGCCGGCCGTTGACCACGTGGTTGCCAGTCAATGCTGGTTTGGCATCCGGGTCGGTCGCGTTGACAGGGACCTTCGCCACCCTGTCCCAAGCCAGCGGGTTGCCGGCATCGTCGCGCACGAACAGTCCGTCATCGGCGGACCCGGGCTCCTGCACGACAAGCACCGGCGCGTTGGTGTAGCGCAACAGATAGTCGAGATCGATGCGGCCGGCCTTGAGCAGTTCGTGGACGAGGGCGAGCACGAACAATCCGTCCGTGCCGGGCCGGATGCCGATCCAGTCGTCGGCAATGGCGTTGTAGCCGGTGCGGCACGGATTGATCGACACCACCTTGGCGCCGCGCGCCTTGAGCTTGCCGAGGCCGATCTTGATCGGGTTGGAATCATGGTCCTCGGCGACGCCGAACAGCATGAAGTATTTGGTGTTCTCCCAGTCGGGCTCGCCGAACTCCCAGAACGAGCCGCCGATCGTGTAAAGGCCGCCGGCCGCCATGTTGACCGAGCAGAAGCCGCCATGGGCGGCGAAATTCGGGGTGCCGAACTGGCTCGCCCACCAGCCGGTCAGCGATTGCGACTGGTCACGCCCTGTGAAGAAGGCGAGTTTCTTCGGATCGGTCCGCCGGATCGCCGACAGCCGCTCGCTGGCTATGGTGAGCGCTTCCTCCCATTCGATCTCGCGGAACTCGCCCGAGCCGCGCGGACCGGTGCGCTTGAGCGGCTTCCTCAGCCGCGCCGGGCTGTAGTGCTGCATGATGCCGGCGCTTCCCTTGCCGCAGATCACGCCGCGGTTCACCGGGTGATCCTTGTTGCCGTTGATGTAGCGCACCTTGCCGTCCTTGATGTGGACGTCGATACCGCAGCGGCAGGCGCACATATAGCAGGTGGTCTTGGCGATGCGGTCGGAAACGCTTGGCGAGGTGTCGACGCCGTCGCCTTCCTCCGGCGCGCGCGTGTCGGCCAGCGGCTGCTGCGAGGGTGCGGAATTGGCGCCGCGCGGCTCAGCCGAGCTCATGATCCGCGAACGCTCTTGTTGACCGCCATCTTGGCTTTCGTCTTCGGCCCCGGACCGCGCATATAGTGGAGCTCGGGATGGTAGCGCTCGCCGGCCAGCTGCCGTCTCAGCCGGCGGCCCCAATGCGCGAAAAGGGATTTGAAGCGCCCGATCATTTCCAACCTTGGCGGCGGAGCAGCTAATTTTTTCCAAGCCTGGGCAAAAAGTTAGAACAAAGCAATTGATCTGTCCAACAAGCGGCTCTTGTAATTCCGATCGATTTTGCTTCTTAGTTGGCCATGACCCTCGATCAGTTGCGCATCTTCGTCGCCGTCGCCGAGCACGGCCACATGACCAAGGCGGCCGAGCTTCTCGGCATCTCGCAATCCGCCGCCTCGGCCGCCATTCGCGCGCTCGAAAGCCAGCATGGCGTGCGCCTGTTCAACCGTGTCGGCCGCAACATCGAGCTCGCGCAGACAGGCCATCGCTTCCTGCCCGAGGCCAAGGCGGTGCTGGAGCGGGCAGCGGCCGCTCACGACGTGCTGGAACATGTCTCGCAGACCGTCACCGGCAGCCTGTCGATATCGGCGAGCCAGACCATCGCTAGCTATTGGCTGCCGCGGCGCCTGGCTTCGTTCCACGAAGCCTATCCGGCGGTGCGGCTCAGCGTGACGATCGGCAATACAAGGCAGGTGGAGACCAATGTGCTGGACGGCCGGGCCGATTTCGGACTCGTCGAAGGGCGCACCGAGTCCGACATTCTGCGGCGCGCCACGGTCGACGAGGATCGCCCCATGCTGGTGGTGGCGCGCTCGCATCCCGAAATTCCGATGACGCCAGCGGGAAACCTCGACATCCGGGCATTGCGCTGGATCATCAGGGAAGGCGGGTCTGGCACGCGCGAGGCGCTGGAGGATTTCGCGCGCAGCGAAGGCGTCTCGCCGGCGGAGCTGCAGATTTTCCTGGTCCTGCCCAGCAACGAGGCCGTGCGCCAGGCGGTGGAGGCCGGCGCCGGCGCCACCATCATCTCCGAACTCGTCGTAGCGCGCTCCCTGGCGGAGGGCAGCCTGAGGTCCGTGCCGGTCGATTTGCCGAAGCGCGATTTCGCCATGATCACCCACCGTGACCGGCAGGCGAGTCTCGCCCAGATGGCGCTTAAGGCGCACCTGACGGGCAAGGCGGATGCGACGCTGGCGGACAGAGGTTAGATAACAGAAGCCTCAGGCGAACTTACGCCGCGCATCCAGCGCCAGGCCGAGCCCTACCGAGCCGAACATGTCGCCCTCGATGACGGAGGCCTGCGGCACCAGCGAGAGGATCCGCCGCTTTGCCAGCGGGATCGCGGTCGAACCGCCGGTGAGGAACACGGCGGTGATGTCGGCGGCATTGATGCCCGCGTCGGCGATCGTCTGTCTGACCGTCGCGGTCACCCGTTCGATGTCTGCGCCGATCGTCTGTTCGAGGCCGGTGCGCGTGATCTCGGCCGCGAAGCGTGCGCCGGGCAGCGGCACCTTCACCTCGGCCGAAGACTGGTCGGTCAGCGCGATCTTGCCCCGTTCGACCAGGCCGGCCATCGCATGCCCGTATCGGTGCTCGACGATGTGGACGAAGCGGTCGACGAGGTCGGCGCGCTCGGCCTCGAAGCGGATCTGCTTAAGGTCCGACATCGCCTTGGCGGTGTAGACGAGGTTGATGCGCTGCCAGGTCGCGAGGTCGACGAAATAGCTCGCCGGCAGATTGCGCTTGCCGTCCTTGGTCGGCGTCAGATAGCCGAGCTCGGGCATGACATGGGCGATGCTGAGCAGCCGGTCGAAATCCGTGCCGCCGATATGGATGCCGCGATTGGCGAGGATGTCGCACTTGCGGTCATCCGAGCGGGCGCGCTCCGGCGACACGCGCACGACCGAGAAGTCGGAGGTGCCGCCGCCCATGTCGACGATCAGCGCCAGCTCTTCCCGGGCGACATTCTGTTCGTAATCGAGCGCCGCCGCGATCGGCTCGAACTGGAAGGCGATTTGCTTGAAGCCTTGCGCGCGCGCCGCCCTTTCGAGCTCGCTTTGCGCCTTCGCGTCGGCTTCGGCATCATCGTCGACGAACTGCACGGGACGGCCAAGCACGACGCGTTCGACCGGGCCGCCGGCATCCTCTTCCAGCCGCTTCTTCAGATGGCTGATGAAGAACCCGATGATGTCGGTAAAGCCGATCAGGCGCGCCTTGATGCGCGTCTTCTCGTTGGCGAGCGAGCTGCCGAGCACGCTTTTCAGCGAGCGCATCAGCCGACCCTCGACGCTGTCGGTGTAGTCGGCGATCGCACGACGGCCGAAATAGGTATGGCCGTCCTCGAAGTTGAAGAAGACGGCGCTTGGCAAAGTGGGCTGCTCGCCCTCCAACGCCACCAGTCGAGCGCGGCCGTTGCGGATCACGCCCACCGTGGAATTGGACGTGCCGAAATCGATGCCGCCGAATGCCGATTGCATCGCAGCCTCCTGTCATTGCTTTGCGGCAGCGGATCGCCGGCGTCGGAAAACGCGCCGTCATCCGGATGGCCGGACCGCTCTGCCGAAATGAATGTGTGTGCTTGCCCCTGAACTGGGAGGCGGCGATTTATCGCAAAACCGGGAAAAGGGAAACCCTCGTTCCGGGAAAAAAATCAATCCTTGCGGAAGACGATGCGTCCAAGCCAGCCGGTGAGCATGGCGAGCGACACGGCGAAGACGCCGTAGAGGAAGGAATAGTCGTGCGCGACGCGGAAGATCGACTGTTCGAAACCGGACTTGCGGATCTCGAGCTGGGCCGAGCTTTCCTTCACGAACATGCCGCTCTTGAACAGGAAGGCACGCGCCTTGTGCGTGCCGACCGGGATGTTGGGCGCGAGCCGGACGGTGGCGCGGAAAAGGTTCTGCGACAGGAACTGCACGCCGCCGACATTCTCGCTGTAGAGGCCGGTCGCCGCCTTGCGCGAGCGGAGTGCCGAGGTGAATTCCTCGATCGTCGCCAGGCTGTCGCTGGGCTCGGCCGGTTGCATGTAGAGGTTGGAAGCGCCGAGCGACAGTTGCTTGTAGCTGTTCGGCTCGGTGATGTCCTGCAGCGGGCGGGTCGTCGCCACCGAATAGGACACCGGCACGTTCTCGAACGTTTCCGATTCCAGATTGACCCAGACGCCGAGCACCCTGTCCTTGCGGCGCACGACGACGGGGCGAGCGGGACCCTCCAGCACGACGATGACATCGTAGCGTCCCTGGCGCGCAATCAGCGGATCGGGATTTTCCAACGAGCCGAAAATGGTGAGGTCAGCGCCGGAAAAACCGGCAGTGATCGAAATGGCGTCGGTCGACAGGCCGATCTGGATGCTTTCGGCCGCCGGCGTCTGTGCCGCCGCCGGCAGTGCAGCGGCAGCAAGCGACAGGAAGGAGGCGGCTGCGAGCGCTCTCAATCCCGCCATCAGGTCAGGCCCGCGAGCGAATAGCGATTGGGCGGGGTGACAAAAAGGTCGATGGCCAGGCGGATGGCGACGGCGAGCACCAGCAGCGCAAGCAGGGCCCGCAACTGCTCGCCGCGCAGCCTCTGGCCGGCCTTGGCGCCGTATTGCGCGCCGGCGACACCGCCGGCCATCAGCAGGAAGGCAAGGATCACGTCGACGGTCTGGTTGGTCGTGGCATGCACCAGCGTGGTGTAGGCCGACGTGAAGATGATCTGGAACAGCGAGGTGCCGATGACGACATTGGTCGGCACCTTGAGCAGGTAGATCAGGGCCGGCACCATGATGAAGCCGCCGCCGACGCCCATGATCGAGGATAGGAAGCCGATGGCAGCGCCGAGGCCGAGCACCGGGATGACGCTGACGAACAGCTTCGAGGCGCGGAAGCGCATCTTGAACGGCAGCCGATGGATCCAGTTGTGCTGGCCGGATTTCTTCAGCACCGGTGCCGCGCCGCTGCGGCTGGCGCGCAGCGCGTTGACGCTCTCGACCAGCATCAGCCCGCCGACGGTGCCGAGCAGCGCGACGTAGAGCAGCGAGATGAACAGGTCCAACTGGCCGAGCCGGCGCAGCAGCGCAAAGACATAGATGCCGGCGGTCGAGCCGACGATGCCGCCGGCCAGAAGCACGCCGCCCAGCTTGAAGTCGAGCGTGCCGCGCTTGAAGTGCGACAGCGCGCCGGAGAAGGAGGAGGCAATCACCTGGTTGGCCCCGGTGGCCACCGCGATTGCCGGCGGGATGTTGTAGAAGATCAAGAGCGGCGTGATCAGGAAGCCGCCGCCGACCCCGAACATGCCCGACAGGAAGCCCACCGCCGCGCCCATCGCCAGCAGCACGAAGACGTTGACGGAAATTTCCGCGATCGGGAGATAGATGCCCACCCGTCTGTCTCGATCAGTTTGCCAATCGGCGAATGCCGCCGTCCCCAGCAGTTTCGCACCGAAAAGCCAATTTTTTCTTGCGCCGACGCGGCGACGGGGGTCAAACCCCGCCGCCGCGCCGAAACAAAAACCATCTCAATCAGTTAACAGGCAAATCTGTGGCAAGCCGTCGCGGAAGCGACGCGCCTGCCGTTATTTGCGCGCCAGCAGTGCCTTGACGAGCGGCGCGTCGATCTCGCCGGTCGGCTTCATCTTGTTGTCGGTCTGGAAGGCCATGATGGCGTTCTTGGTCTTGTCGCCCATCACACCGTCGGCGCCGCCGGCGTCATAGCCGTTCTTGTTGAGGATCAGCTGGATGTTCTTCACCGCCTTCTTCATGTCGATGCTGGCGGTGGTCTGGGGCGTGCTGTCCTGCCAGGATTCCGGAATGTCGGCTGAGTTGGCGGTCGCGTTGAGCGGCTTTGGCTTCCACAGTTCCGTGGCGGCGCGGGCGCGCTCGAGCTGCTCGGGCCTGAGCGCATTGGCGATCTCGTCGCGCTTGGCCGCGGCGTCCTTGTCGCCGGTCTTGGCGACGAGGGCGAACCATTTGTAGGATTCCTCCAGGTTCTGCTTCATGCCGACGCCCTTGGCCGAAAGAATGCCGAGATTGAACTGGCTGTCCTTCACGCCGAGATCGGCCGCCTCCTGGAACCAGTGCGCCGCCGATTCATTGTCGGTCACCCCGTCCGCCGCCATGGCGAACAGCACCGCCAGATTGTGCATGGCGCTGGCGTTGCCCTGTTCCGCCGCGAGCTGGTAGTAGGTCTTGGCCTTCTTGACGTCGCGCGCGACGCCGATGCCCTTCTCGTAGAAATTGCCGATGCGGTATTCGGCCGGCGCGAAGCCCAGTTCGGCGGATTTCTCGTACCATTTGGCCGCCGCCGCCATGTCTTCCTTGACGCCGCGCGATTCCGCGTAGCGCGAGCCGATCTCGAACAGCGCCTTGACATCGCCGCCCGCGGCCGCGTCGCGCAGCGCCACCGGGCCGATGTCGGTCGGGATATCGATCTTGGCGACCGATGCTGCGGTCTGGCCGCCTGCCGGCGGGACGGCGCCCGTGGTGTCGGCGGACGTGGTTTCCGGCGTGCTGGCTGAAGAAGCGCCGGCGGCCGGGGTGCTGGCCGCCGGTGCGCTGGTCATGGGCTGCACATCCGCATCCGTGTCCATGGCCGGCGCGTTCACCGCCGGACCTGTCGGTTCGGACGGCATGGTTGAAGCCAGCGGGACCGGCGCCGGCTGGGCCGGCGCCGACAGAGCCGTCGGAGTAGGCGCCGATTCGGCTGGCGCGGCGGCGGCGGGAATCTCGGAACCGGACGGCTGAGCCGCGGCTTGTGGCGCCGGATCGTCCTTCACTGGCTCGGCCGACCTGACGACACGCTCCGGCGCGCTTTCGGGCTTCGCCGCGTTCGCGCCAGCCTTGGGCGCGCCGACCTTGGGCGCGCTTGCATTGAGCGATGCGGTATCGACCGTCTGCGTGGAGACTATCGGCGCGACGTCGTTGCTGGCGACCGGCGCCGGATCGGAGAAGAAGGCCTTGCCGAGTTGCAGGCCGGCCAGCGCCATCATGATCGCGGCGGCCGCCATCAGGATCGGCTTGCGCCGCGCCTTGAGCAGGTCGCCGATTCTGAGCGCCTTCACCGGACCGGTCATGGTCGACTGCCGCTTCAGCGCGTCGGCTTCCGCCGCGGCGGCCTGCGCCGCGCGGCGGGCGGCCGCGATGAAATCGGATTTGGCGGCGTCCGTCTCGCTGCGCTTGGCCGGCTGGCCACCGCGCTCGTCGCGCACGCGCTTCATGATGGCGTTGAGGTCCGGCGCGCCGGAGCCTGGCTCCAGCGGCCGGTTGGCCGCTCTGGGGTCGAGCGGTTCGTCGATATCGACGGTCGGAACGTCGCCGGCCGGCGCCGAGCTGGCAAGCGGTGGCGTGTCCTCGTTCTTCTTGCCCTTGAAGGCGCGCGCCAGCCCGCTGAACATCGACTTCTTGCCGCCGGTCTTCTCAGCCTTCTCGCCAATCGCGTCCGATCCGAGCGCGGCCATGGCGGCCGCCGCCGCGGCCTCGGCGGGCGTGCGAGAGGCAGGTTCGCCACGCGTAACAGGTTCGCCCGGTGCAGTCGGTTCGCTTCGCGTAGCCGGCTCGTTGCGCAGGATGGAGGCGGCCCGCGCGTCGAGATCGGCGATGTCTCCAGTCAGTGGCAGCGGCTGGTCGATATCCATCGACGGCGCGCCCTGCACAGCGATCTTGCCGGAGCGGGCGGCCCGTTTGCCGCCCGGCTGCGGGTCGAGCAGTTCGCTGATCGCTTCGCTTGGCTCGCTGGTCTCGAGCGAGCCCAGCCGGTCGACGATCTTGAGCAGCGTGTCGTGGATGGCCTCGAAGGTTCGCGAATTGCGCTCGTCGGAGCGGCGGGTGAGCGCTTCGAGGGTCTTCAGGTCCTGCGCCAGGCCGCTCACGGCGGCCGCGTTGGAAGCAGCCGTGTCGGAGCTCGACTCGGCCAGCGACCGGACGGCGTTCTCCGCCGCTTCGCGCGCGACGCTGAGGATGGAATCGCGCGTGCCGGCCAGCGACCTCTCGATCTCGTTGAGGCGCGGGCTGATGTCCTCGAAGTCGGGCAGCGGCGCGCTCGGCTTCGAAAGATGCGCCGAAAGGGCGGTCACCTGCGACTCCAGGCTGCGGATCAGCGCCGGATCGATGCCGGCGACTTGCGCCGCGGACGATTCCAGCCGGCTGGAAATGTCCTCGAGCCGGCTTTCCAGGCCGCGGATCGCCATCTCGTTGGCGGGATCGGGCGCGCGCGTCTCGATGCGTTTGGCAAGTGCGGTGAAGCGGGCGTCGATCGCCTCCATGATGCCGGCGCCGTCGTCCTGTCGCATGCGCTGGTCGAGCCTGTCTGCGACTTCGTCCAGCCGCCGCTCGAGGTCGCGGAACAGCATGTTGCCCTGCTCGATCGCATCGCCCTGGCGGCGCTCGAGCAGCGTGGACAGCGCGTCGAAACGCTGCTCCAGGCCTTGGAAGATATGGTCGGCGTCGGGCATCGCCGGCGCGCGGTCCATTCTGTCGGTGATTAAGGCGATCTGCTTGCCCAGACGCTCCATCGCCTGCTCCGGCAGGTTGGTGCGTCCGGCGAGCTCGTCCACCCGGCTGGACAGAAGGTTGAGGCGGTCGATGACCTCGGCGCCGGGGCGCGACTGCGCGACCTCCTCGATCTGCTGCGCTAGCGAGGCGATCCGCTTCTCGATGCGGCCGAAGGCTTCCGGATCGAAGGCATTGGCCTGCGCGGCCACCGTCGAGGCGACGATGGCGCGCGAGATCTCGTCCAGCCGCTCGTCGATCATGGCAAGCGTCTCGCCGCCGCGCATCGTCTGCTGGCCGGCGAAACGGTCGACCGCGCCGGCAAGGATGCGTACTTTTTCCTCCAATGAACTTAGCGACAGCGACTGCGGCAGGTTGTTGACCGCGCTGCTGATCTGTTCGAGCCGGTCGGTGAGCACCGAAAGGCTGGGACCTTCGGCGCGCTGGCGCTGGTCGGCGTCGACGCGATCCTCGAAGGCGCTCCAGCGACGGTCGAAATCGTCCCAGCGGCGGTCGACGGCCCGCACGCTTTTATCGACGGCTTGCACGCTTTCCTCGCGCGCCAGCGTGTCGAGCGCCGCCTTGACCTGCTCCAGCTCGAGCCGCAGCAGGTTGACGCTGCGGTCGTCGCTCTTTTCGGCAAGCGTGTGGATGGCGCCGGAAAGCCGTTCGAACTCGAGGCCGAGCTCGGCGCTGCTCTTGTCGGCGGGGATGCCATGCTGACTGCTCGCCTGCATGGCTCGATCGATATCCTGGCGCAGCGCGTCGAATTCGCGTTGCAGGCCGGCGGTCATCTGGTGGCGCAGCTCCTCGCGCAGGCCGCGCAGTTCGACAGCGATCTTGCCCACCATCGCGACGCCGTCTTCCTGTCCGCGCACCCGGTCGATGTCGCGGGCAATAGCCTGATAGTTGGGACCGAAGTCGGAAGCGGTAGGCGTCGGGTTTTGCGGCCCCCGGTTTTGCGGCCCTAAGTTTTGCGATCCCCGATTTTGCTCCCTCTGCGTGGTGTAGGGGTCCTCGTACCACCGGGGCGAACCGTAAGGCTGCGCGGCGGCATAGCGTGGCTCGGCGGCCGGTCGCCGCGGATCGGGGCGCTCGGGTGTGTCGACGCGGGTCCGTTCCAGCCGCTGCTCCAGCGTTTCGAGCGAGCGGTTCAGCTCCTCCAGCGAGGTGTGCGGCCGGCGTTGCCTGCCGGCGTTGAGTGTATCGAGATAGGACCGCTTGCTGTTCATCGATGCGCCCGTGTTCAGAATGACCGGCCGTGGCCGGTTTCCCAAAGTCCTGCCGGGAACGAAGACGTCCGCGCGGTTTTGCTGCGGAGGAAGACGGGCTTCCCGGGTTCTTCACCCACGCTTCGAAAAACCGTGAAAAATTCGCTACAGGATAAACACGGGTGACCGACATGCGCACATTTCGCCCAACGTGGTAAACAACGCGTTAACCAAGCTTAAGAAGTCGCGCATAAATCCTGAGCTGCTTGCAAGGTGCGGCATAAAGTTCGGTTCCGACAACGCCCTTGCGTCAGGTGCCGGCTGTCGGTATAGGATTGACGTAAACGTAAAAGGTGCGAAGCCGTGCCTCTTGCGATTGATTTGTCGAAACCACGATTGGAAGCACGCCCCCGCTTCCACTCAGGCGACGCTTGGTCCGTGACCGCGACGCCATTAGGGGAAAGCCAGTGACCATGAAACTTGTTTCGCCCGGCGAAGCCGCGGCCAATAGCAATGACATACCGGCCGAGGCCGGCGAAGAATTCGTCCGCATCGGCGAGATGGCCAAGAAATACGGCGTGACCTTGCGCACGCTGCGTTTCTATGAGGACAAGGGCCTGCTCAATCCCAAGCGCGACGGCTCGACCCGTCTCTACACGCGCCGCGACAAGGCCCGGCTCAAGCTGATCCTGCTCGGCCGCAAGGTCGGGTTCTCGCTGCGCGACGTCAAGCAGATGATGGATCTCTACGATCCGACCGGCTCCAATACCAAGCAGTTGCGGCTGGCGCTCGACAAGTCGGAGAAGCAGCTTGCCCGCCTGCAGAAGCAGCGGGCGCTGATCGAAGACGCCATCAATGAGCTGAGCAATTCGATGACGGTCGTTCGCCATATGCTGACCGAGCGGGCCGCGCCGCAGGCAAGCGCCGCCGGCTGATTGCCTCTCGCGCTTAAGGCGAGCCCAAGATAGAAAAAGCCGCGCGGCCATGGCCGCGCGGCTTTTTGTTGCCTTCCATTCCGCGCTCACCAAAAATTTTTTGGCTGCGACGAAGTTGACGTTTACGCAAACGTCAATATTTGCTATCGGGGCATCGACATTGGCTCGGCCTCCCATCCGGACCTGGATCGGGAACTTGCTGGCTGGCCAGGACCGCAAGGGTGGAGGAAGGCATGACGATCTACAGGGCGCCCGTCCAGGACACGCTGTTCGTGCTCAACGACGTGCTTGGCTATCAGCGCTATTCTAATCTTCCAGGCTTCTCGGACGCCACGCCCGACGTCGTCGAGGCGATCCTCGCCGAAGGCGCCAAGCTTGCCGAAAACGTTATGCATCCGCTGAACCGCGTCGGCGACATGGAAGGCTGCGTGCGCCATGACGACGGATCGGTGACCACGCCCAAGGGCTTCAGGGATGCCTTCGACCAGTATCGCGAAGGCGGCTGGATGGGGCTGGCCGCGCCCGCCGAGTTCGGCGGCCAAGGCCTGCCCTACACGGTCCACACCGCGGTCTCCGAATACATGGTCTCCGCCAACATGGCGCTGATGATGTATCCCGGCCTGACGCAAGGCGCGATCGCGGCAATCGTCAGCCATGGCACGGACGAGCAGAAGGCCACCTGGCTGCCCAGGCTGATCGAGGGTGCCTGGACCGGCACCATGAACCTCACCGAGCCGCATTGCGGCACGGACCTCGGCCTGCTGCGCACCAAGGCGGTGCCGAACGGCGACGGCTCCTACAAGATCTCCGGCCAGAAGATATTCATATCCGCCGGCGAGCACGACATGTCGGGCAACATCGTCCATCTGGTGCTGGCCCGCGTCGAGGGCGCGCCGGAAGGCGTGAAGGGCATCTCGCTGTTCATCGTGCCGAAGTTCAAGCTCGACGGCTCGGGCAATGTCGGCGAGCGCAACGCGCTCTCCTGCGGCTCGATCGAGGAGAAGATGGGCATCCACGGCAACTCGACCTGCGTCATGAATTACGACGAGGCCGAGGGCACTTTGCTCGGCGAGTTGAACGGCGGCCTGAAGGCCATGTTCACGATGATGAACGAGGCCCGCCTTGGCGTCGGGCTGCAAGGGCTTTCGGTCTCGGAGATCGCCTACCAGAACGCGGTCTCCTACGCCAAGGATCGCCTCCAGGGCCGTTCGCTGTCGGGCGTCAAGGCGCCGGACAAGAAGGCCGACCCGATCATCGTCCATCCCGATATCCGCCGCTCGCTGATGACCATGAGGGCGTTCAACGAGGGCGGCCGCGCGCTGGCACTGTGGACGGCGATGAAGTCCGACGTCGCGCATCGAGCCAGTGATGACAAGGATCGCCAGGCGGCCGACGACTACACCGGCCTGATGACGCCGGTAGTCAAGGGCGTGCTCACCGACAAGGGCTTCGACCACGCGGTGATGGCGCAGCAGGTGTTCGGCGGCCACGGCTATATCGAAGAGCATGGCATGAGCCAATTCGTGCGCGATGCCCGCATCGCCATGATCTATGAGGGCGCCAACGGCATCCAGGCGCTCGACCTCGTCGGCCGCAAGCTGGCGCAGAATGGCGGCCGCGCCGTGCAGGCCTTTTTCAAGGAAGTCGGCGAGTTCTGCGAGGAAAACCGCGCCGACGAGAAGATGGCGCCCTTCACCAAGGCGCTGAAGAAGGGCCTCAACGACCTGCAGGCGGCGACCATGTGGCTGGTGCAGAACGGCATGGCCAAGCCAGACAATGCCGGTGCTGCCTCGACCGACTATATGCATCTCTTCGGCCTGGTGGCGCTTGGCTACATGTGGGGCCAGATGGCCAAGGCCGCCCAAATCAAGCTCGCCGAAGGCGCCAATGGCGCCGCGCCGTTTTACGACAACAAGCTGGTGACCGCGCGCTTCTACATGGAGCGTATCATGCCGGAGACGGCGACGCGGCTCGCCCGCATTTCCAGTGGCGCGGACGCGCTAATGGCGCTGCCGGCGGAAGCGTTCTAGAAATGCTCGGCGTCACCCTCCCCCTCGAGGGGTAGGGTGTCCTGAAGGGCCGGGAGAGGTCGCCCGCGGCAGCGCGCCGACCTCGTTTCTGGCGACGTGCCTTGTGAGGAGAAGTGCATGACCAACCCAGCCGACGTCCTTGGTCTTCCAAAACCCGCCTGGGCGGCGGACGAAGTTGGCATGCTCTACGACATGGCGCAGCGCTTCATGTCGGAGGAGATCGCGCCGCGCTACGTTGAGTTCGAGAAGAACGAGATGTTCGACCGCGAGAGCTGGCTGAAGGCGGGCGCTGCCGGACTGCTCTGCGCCTCGATGCCGGAAAAATACGGCGGCTCCGGCGGCACCTTCGCGCATGAGAGCGCCATCATCGAGGCGATCGGCCATGTCGGCGTCGACGGCTTCGGCATCGGCCTGCACAATTCGATCGTCGCCCCTTACATCCTGCATTACAGCTCCGAGGAGCAGAAACAGAAGTGGCTGCCGAAGCTGGCGACCGGCGAGTTGATCGGCGCCATCGCCATGACCGAGCCTGGCGCTGGCTCCGACCTGCAGGGCGTCAAGACACGCGCCGAGAAGGACGGCAACCACTACAAGATCAGCGGCTCCAAGACCTTTATCACCAACGGCCAGCTTGCCAACCTGATCATCGTCGTCACCAAGACCGATCCGGACAAGGGCGCCAAGGGCACCTCGCTGATCGTCGTCGAGACCGACGAGGTCGAGGGCTTCGAGCGCGGCCGCAACCTCGACAAGATAGGGCTGAAGGCCAACGACACGTCCGAGCTGTTTTTCAACGACGTGCGCGTGCCGACCTCGAACCTGCTCGGCCACGAGGAAGGCAAGGGCTTCGTCCAGCTGATGCAGCAGTTGCCGCAGGAGCGGCTGCAGATCGGCACCGGCGCGATCGCCATGATCGAGCGGGCGCTGGCGATCACCATCGACTATGTCAAGGAGCGCAAGGCCTTCGGCAAGGCGATCATCGATTTCCAAAACACCCAGTTCAAGCTGGCCGAGCTGAAGACCGAGGCGACCATCGGCCGCGTCTTCTACAACGACTGCGTTGCCCGCCATATCGCTGGCGGCCTCGACCCGGTCACAGCCTCGATGGCCAAATACTGGCTGTCCGACCTGCAGGGCAAAGTCGTCGACGAATGCCTTCAACTGCATGGCGGCTATGGCTACATGAATGAATATCCGATCGCCCGCATGTACCGCGACGCTCGCGTCCAGCGCATCTATGGCGGCACCAACGAGATCATGAAATTGCTGATCGGGCGCTCTCTCTGAGCGCCGCGACCGGCAAACCCAAGGAGCAGAAAAATGGCCGAAGCTTACGTCTATGACGCCGTGCGCACGCCGCGCGGCAGGGGCAAGAAGGATGGCTCGCTGCATGAGGTGCCGGCGGTGCGGCTCGCCGCCAGGACCCTTGAGGCGCTGCGCGACCGCAACGGGCTCGACACCGGCAATGTCGATGACATCATCTTCGGCTGTGTCGACCCGGTCGGCGAGGCGGGCTCGGTCATTCCGCGCGCCGCCGCCTTCGAGGCCGGCTATGACACCAAGGCACCGGGCATGCAGATCTCGCGCTTCTGCGCCTCTGGTCTCGACGCCATCAATTTCGGCGCCGCCAAGATCGCTCAAGGCGCGGACGAGATCGTCATTGCCGGAGGCGTCGAATCTATGTCGCGCGTCGGCATGGGCATGTCCGGCGGTTCATGGTTCATGGATCCGTCCGTCGGCCTGCCCGGCTGGTTCGTGCCGCAAGGCATCTCGGCCGACCTAATCGCCACGAAATACGGCTTCAGCCGCGACGACGTCGATGCCTACGCGGTCGAGAGCCAGAAGCGTGCCGCCAAGGCCTGGGGCGAGGGCCGCTTCAAGAATTCGGTGATCCCGATTAAGGACCAGAACGGCCTCACCATCCTCGACCATGACGAGCACATGCGGCCCTCGACCGATATGCAGTCGCTGGCCTCGCTCAACCCGTCCTTCGTCATGCCCGGCGAGATGGGTGGCTTCGATGCCGTCGCCGTGCAGAAGCATCCGGAAGTCGAGGAGGTCAACCACGTCCACCATGCCGGCAACTCCTCCGGCATTGTCGACGGCGCCGCGGCTGTGCTGCTCGGTTCGAAGAAGGCCGGCAAGGCGATGGGCCTCAAGCCACGCGCGCGCATCCGCGCCTTTGCCAATATCGGCTCCGAGCCGGTGCTGATGCTGACCGGCCCGGTCGACGTCACCGAGAAGCTTTTGAAGCGCGCCAAGATGAAGCTGTCGGACATCGACCTGTTCGAGCTCAACGAGGCCTTCGCCTCGGTGGTGCTGCGCTATATGCAGGCCTTCGACATCCCGCACGACCGGATCAACGTCAACGGCGGGGCGATCGCCATGGGACATCCGCTCGGCGCTACCGGCGCGATGATCCTGGGCACGGTGCTGGACGAGCTGGAGCGCCGCGACCTGAACACCGCGCTGGTCACGCTCTGCATCGGCGCCGGCATGGGCACCGCCACCATCATCGAACGCGTCTGACGGGGAGAGAAAAGATGAGCTACACCAATTTCACCCTCGACATCGACGCCGACGGCATCGTGCTCATCACCTGGGACATGCCCGGACGCTCGATGAACGTCTTCACCGAAGAGGCGATGCGCGAGCTCAATGCCATCGTCGATCATGTGACCGGCGACGCCGCCATCAAGGGCGCAGTCATCACGTCCGGCAAGGACAGTTTCTCCGGCGGCGCCGACATCACCATGCTGCAGAAGATGCTCGCCACCTTCGCCGCGGAAAAGGAGAAGGACCTCGAAAGGGCGACCAAGGCACTGTTCGACAATGCCGGCTATATGACCGGCCTGTTCCGCAAGATCGAGACGTGCGGAAAGCCGTGGGTGTCGGCGATCAACGGCACCTGCATGGGCGGCGCCTTCGAGATGTCGCTCGCCTGCCACGGCCGCGTCGCTGCCGATTCCGACAAGGTGAGGATGGCGCTTCCCGAGGTGAAGATCGGCATCTTCCCGGGCGCCGGCGGTACCCAGCGCGTGCCGCGGCTGACCGACCAGCAGCAGGCGCTGCAGATGCTGACCACCGGCCAGAATCTCACGCCGCAGAAAGCGAAGTCGATGGGCCTGATCCACGACATCGCCGAACCGAAGAAGCTTGTCGAGACCGCCAAGGCGATGATCAGGAACGGCCTGAAGCCAGTGGCGCCCTGGGACGAGAAGGGCTTCAAGCTGCCCGGCGGCCCGATCTATTCGGCGGCTGGCGCCAATCTCTGGCCGCCGGCCATCGCCATCCTGCGCCGCGAGACCTATGGCAATTATCCGGCCGCTGCCGCGATCCTGAAATGCGTCTATGAAGGCCTGTTGGTGCCCTTCGACACGGCGCTCAGGATCGAGCAGCGCTACTTCACCGAAATCATGCAGACCAAGGAAGCGGCGGCGATGATCCGTTCGCTGTTCGTGTCGCTGCAGGAACTGAACAAGGGCGCGCGCCGCCCGGCCGGCGTGCCGGACACCAGGTTCAAGAAAATCGGCATCCTCGGCGCCGGCTTCATGGGCGCGGGCATTGCCTATGTCACGGCCAAGGCCGGCATTCCGGTGGTGCTGCTCGACCGCGACATGGAATCGGCCGAGAAGGGCAAGGCGCATTCCGACGGCCTGATGGCGGACCAGGTGAAGAAGGGCCGCGCCAAGCCCGACGAGAAGGACAAGCTCTTGTCGCTGATCACGCCGACGGCCGACTATGCCGACCTCGCCGGCTGCGACCTCGTCGTCGAGGCCGTCTTCGAGGATTCGGCGGTCAAGAAGCTCGCCACCGAGCAAGCGGAGGCGGTGCTGAAGTCCTCGGCGATCTTTGCCTCCAACACCTCGACCATCCCGATCACGTCGCTGGCGAAGAACTCGGCGCGGCCGAAGAATTTTGTCGGCATCCACTTCTTCTCGCCGGTCGACAAGATGATGCTGGTCGAGATCATCCTCGGCAAGAAGACCGGCGACAAGACGCTGGCAGTCGCGATCGACTTCGTGCGCGCCATCAAGAAGACGCCGATCGTGGTCAACGACACGCGCGGCTTCTACGTCAATCGCTGCGTGCTCCGCTATATGTCGGAAGCCTACAAGATGCTGATCGAAGGCGTGCCGGCGGCGATGATCGAGAACGCCGCCAAGGCCGCCGGCATGCCGGTCGGACCGCTGGCGCTGACCGACGAGACGGCGATCGATCTTGCCCAGAAGATCATGAAGCAGACCATCAAGGATCTCGGCGAGAAGGCCGTCGATCCGAAGCAGATGGCGCTGATCAACACCATGGTCGACACGCATGGCCGCTTCGGCCGCAAGAACGGCAAGGGCTTCTATGACTATCCCGCCAAGCCGGCGAAGAAGAAGCTTTGGCCGGGCCTCAATGATCTCTATCCGCAGCTCAAGCCGGAGAAGGTCGACTATGAGGAGTTGAAGGAGCGCCTGCTGGTCACCATCGCGCTTGAGGCGGTTCGCGTGATGGAAGAAGGGATCGTCACCGATCCGCGCGAGGCGGATGTCGGCTCGATCCTCGCCTTCGGCTTCGCCCCCTTCACCGGCGGCGCGCTCTCCTACATCGACGGCATCGGCGCCAAGCGCTTCGTCAAGATCGCCAAGGGCCTGCAGAAAAAATACGGTGCCGAGTTCAGGGCGCCCAAGCTTTTGCTCGACATGGCCGAGAAGGGCGAGACCTTCTACCAGCGCTTCGACCCTTACCAGAAGGGCGAGGTCAGGAAGGCAGCCTAACGCACCAGCCATGTACGTGTAGGCGCGCATGATGGCCGCGGCGGCTCGCCGTGGCCCTAAAGCATGTCTCCCGAAAGTGGGACCGGTTTCGGGAACATGCTTGAAATCAAGAACTTAAAGCATGTCGCCGGACGACAAGATTCAATGCGCAAGCCCGCGTTCAGCCGACCTTAAGCAAATCCAGCTAATCCAAAAATGCCGGGCTGGGCTCGCAAATCGGTCGCGCCCGCTCTCCGGCGTGGCTTAGGGGCAGGGGCGTGGGCAACATCGTCGATTTCATCACCGGCCTTTTCGAGGTCTGGCGCGGCCAGGGGAGCGATCCTGACAAGCAGTGCGTCTTTTCGTTCCTGCTCCTGCTCCTGGCAATCGATATCGCTCGCAAGGGTTGGCTGCTTTCCTGGTCGCGTCGCGCCGTCGAAAGCGCCGCGGCGACGCTGGCCATTTTCCACATCAACATCGTGCTCGTCCCCGCAGTCTGGCTGCTGTCGGAACGGCTCAAGGCACTTTACGACCTGCTCGGCATTCCGAGTGTGCCGAGCACGGTCTGGGCTGGTCTGCCAGTCTGGATGCTCGGTCTGCTCGCCATACTGGCGCACGACTTCGCCAACTATTGGAACCATCGCGTCATGCACATGAAATGGCTTTGGCCGGTGCATGCGATCCACCATTCCGATCCGGTGGTCAACGGGTTGACGACGTACCGTGTCCACGCGCTCGAAATGCTGGTAATGTGGGGTTCATACACAATCCTGCTGACCTGGCTTGGACTGCCCGCCGATGCCATGGGCATTGGCGCGGTGATCCTCGTGCTCCACAACGTCTATGTCCATGTCGATGTCGATTGGGGCCATGGCCCGCTGCGGATGCTCATCGCCTCGCCGCGCTTCCATCGCTGGCACCATGCCAATGAGCCGGCGGCGTACGGCAAAAACCTCGCTAACGTGTTCCCGTTCTTCGACTGGATATTCGGCACCTATCGTGTACCGGGGTCGTGCGGTGTCGCCATGGGAGCGGACGGGGTACCGTCCAACGACGTCGTGCGGCTGACGTTATGGCCGTTGCTGGAATGGGCGCGGCTGGGGAGGCAGCGGCTGAAAGTGCTGCGCACCTCGATCGGCGGGCTGGGGCAAGACACCGGCCTGGCCGAGCTCGGCACTCTCGACACCAACGCCGACTGACACGGAAAACGCCATTGGTCGGCGCGAAGGCGAGCCAGGCCGCCGGCCCATTCTGGCACGTTCGCGTATGGCCCGCTATCGAGGCCGGACCGGAGCAGAAAGTCGTTCTGCCGCCATGGTCAACCGGCCGACGCCGGGCCGAGAGGATCGAGCCTGATCAATCCTGCGGGAGTGGACGACTTTCTCTTCAATCTGCGGTTCGCGCCGATGGACAATCGGATGGCCGCGCGCTAGACAGCGCTGAGGCATTTTTTCCTGTTTCGAAGGAGAGCGGACTTGCTCTCGCACGATCGCGTATGGGCCGCAATCGACGCTCTTGCCGAGCGCTATTCGCTGTCGGCTTCCGGTCTCGCCAGGCGCGCGGGCCTCGATTCGACCGCCTTCAACAAGTCCAAGCGCCTGTCTTCCGACGGCCGGCCACGCTGGCCCTCGACCGAATCGCTGGCCAAGATCATCGAGGCCACCGGCGCCTCGCTGCAAGAATTCACCGTGCTGGTCGAAGGTCGCGGCGGCCCTGCCGCGCCGCAGCCGCGCATAGCCGTGCCGCTGCTTGGCTTTGCCCAGGCCGGCGCCGGCGGCTTCTTCGACGATGCCGGCTATCCCTCGGGACAGGGCTGGGATCTGGTCGAACTTCCGACGCGGGCGGCGGAAACCTCCTATGCGCTGAAGGTCCAGGGCGATTCCATGCTGCCGCTCTACCGCAACGGCGACGTGCTGATCGTCGAGCCGGGCGCGCCGACGCGCAAGGGCGACCGCGTCGTCGTCAAGACCACTGAAGGCGAGGTGATGGCCAAGGTGCTCGATCGACAGACCGCGAAGTCGATCGTGCTGGTCTCGCTCAATCCCGCTCACCCGGACCGCGACATCCCGATGCGTGATGTCGAATGGGTGGCGCGGATCGTCTGGGCAAGCCAGTAGGTCCGGGCTGGTGCGGGTTCTCTATCTTGCCCTCGCGCTTCTCGCGGTTCCGGCGATGGCGGCGCTGGTTATCGCCGGAGGCCGCTCGCTGAAAGGCAGCGAAAGCGTCGTCACGGTCGACCAGATCGACCCCACCGCCGATATGATTCCGGGGCAAGACGCCGGCGCGGCGCCTCAGGAACCGACGACTGCGGAGCCGGCGACCTCCGCCATTCTGGAGCCGGCTGCTCCTCAGCCACCGAGGCCGGCGGCTCATTCGCGGGCGATCGATCCCGAAGTGGTGGCGCCGCCCGAGCTTTCCGAGGAACTACTGGAACGGGTCGAACCGCGCGCGCCGCTCAGCGATCTGGCGCTGGCCGGCCCGCTTAAGCCGCCCAAACTGAAAATGCCCGACGACTGGAACGGCACCAAGCTGTTCCAGCCGGTAGCCACCGCCGCCGGCTTCATCGAGGCGAAAGGCTACGCGGTTGCCATCACCGGCATCGACGTCGTCAAAGCGGACGAAACCTGCAGCGACGAAGGCAAATCCTGGGCTTGCGGCGCGCGCGCCAGGACGGCGTTCCGCGCCTTCCTGCGCGGGCGCACCGTGGTCTGCACGGTGCCGCCGGAGGGCAGTCGCGACACCATCTCGGCCGAATGCCGCGTCGGCAACAAGGATATCGGTGAGTGGCTGGTGGAAAACGGCTGGGCGCGCGCCGCGCGGGGCGGCCCCTATGTCGAGGCGGGCTCCAAGGCGCGCACGGCGAAGAAGGGTATCTTCGGGCCGGCGCCGGACGTTTCCGGCCTGCCGCCGGTTCCGGCAGCCTCTCGCCCGGCGCCTGCCGCACCGAGCTCAATCCTCGAAGAGGTCGATGGCGTGCTCAGGCCGCCAGCTGACCAGCCAGCGCCCGCTCAATGAGCGCGCGCGTCTCCGTGATGCCGTAGAGCGCCGCGAAGGAGCCGAAGCGCGGCCCGCGTTCCTGCCCGATCAGCACCTGGTAGATCATTTGGAAGAAGGCGACCGACACGCCGGGGCCGCCTTCCGGGCTCTGCTTGGAATGGTCCTGGTAGCGCTCGATCCGCCGCGCAACGTTGAGCGCCGCGTTCTGGATCGCCTCGCCGTCGGCGCCTTGATGCAAAGAGCCGAGCGCTTCCGAGAGCTTCGCCAGCGCCTCGCGCTCCACCTCGTCGGCGGCGCGATAGACCTTGGTGGGCTTCACGAAATCGTCGAAATAGCGGATCGCATAGCCGGTCAGCCGGTCGAGCTCGGGATGCGTCTTCGGCGTCACGCCCGGCGCATGACGCGAGATGAAGCCCCACAGCACCGCCTTGTCATGCGCGTTGGAAGCGCTGACCAGATTGAGCAGCAGCGCGAACGGCACCGGCAGGTCGATCGCCGGCGGATTGCCGTCATGCATGTGCCAGACCGGGTTGCCGAGCCGCTCCTTCAAGTCCTGCCGGAGATAGGCTGAGAGGAAAGCGTAGTATTCGTCGACCGCCTTCGGGATGACGTCGAAATAAAGCTTCTTGGCCTGCCGCGGCCGCTGGTACATGTAGAGGCCGAGGCTCTCGGTCGGTGCATAGGTCAGCCACTCGTCGATGGTGAGGCCATTGCCCTTCGACTTCGAGATCTTCTGGCCGTTCTCGTCGAGGAACAGCTCGTAGACGAAATGCTCCGGCGCGCGGCCGCCAAGGATGTTGCAGATGCGGTCGTAGATCGCCGCATTGGTCTGGTGGTCCTTGCCGAACATCTCGAAATCGACGCCGAGCGCTGCCCAGCGCATTCCGAAATCCGGCTTCCACTGCAGCTTCACCTTGCCGCCGGTGACGGGCAGCGTGGTCTCGGTGCCTTCGTCGTCGAAGGTGATGGTGCCGGCCTTGGCGTCGACATGCTTCATCGGCACGTAGAGCACGCGGCCGCTCTTCGGCGAGATCGGCAGGAACGGACTGTAGGTCGCCTGGCGCTCCTCGCCGAGGGTCGGCAGCATCACCGCCATGATCTCGTCGTAGCGCTCGGCGGCGCGCAGCAGCACTTCGTCGAAGCGGCCCGACTTATAGTACTGGGTCGCGCTGGCGAACTCGTAGTCGAAGCCGAACGTGTCGAGGAAGCGGCAGAGCATCGCGTTGTTGTGGTCGGCAAAGCTCGCATAGTCGCCGTCGAAGGGATTGGGCACCGCCGTTAGTGGCTTGTGCAGATAGGGCTCGAGTGCCGCGCGATCCGGCACGTTGTCCGGAATCTTGCGCATGCCGTCCATGTCGTCGGAAAAGCACAGCAGCTTCGTCTTGACCTTGTCCCCGGTCAGCACCCGGAAGGCGTGCCGCACCATCGTGGTGCGCGCCACCTCGCCGAAGGTGCCGATATGCGGCAGGCCGGACGGGCCATAGCCGGTCTCGAACAGGACGGTCTCGGGAAAATCCTTGTCCTTGTAGCGGGCAATGATCTTCTTGGCTTCCTCGAACGGCCATGCCTTGCTTTCGGCTGCCGCCGCAAGCATCTCGGGATTGAGATCGATGATGTTTGATCCCGTCATGTCACTTTCCAGGGCATGTGCCGGCCAAGTCATGTGTCGGCTTGGCGGCAGGCGAAGATTTTTCACCCGGTCTCTAGGCGCGACTGGCCGGAGCGTCAACGATTTGCGGCGGTTTTCCTTGCGGCGCCACAATGACGCTCTTACGTTGGGCGCCAACTTCGGTGCATGTCGCCAAAAAGTATGCAGCAGTTTTTTGCGAAGACGACATGCAGTTTCAAGGAGTTTTGAATGCCTTCACTGACGCCGCACGAAGCCCTGATCTACCTGATGGTCATCACGTCGGCCTCCGATCGCGACATGACCGATGTCGAGCTGGCGCGGATCGGGGACGTCGTCCGCTCCTGGCCGGTGTTCGTCGATTTCAACCAGAACAGGCTGGTTGCGGTGTCGCAGGAGTGCCAGAAGGCGCTGCATGACAAGGACGGGCTGGAAGGCGTCCTTGCGCATGTCGCGGCGGCGCTGCCGGAGCGGTTGCGCGACACCGCCTATGCCGCTGCTTTCGAGGTTGCGGCCGTCGATCTCGAAATGCGCATGGAGGAGGTGCGGGTGCTGCAGCTCATCCGCCTCAAGCTCGATCTCGACACGCTGACCGTCGCCGCGATCGCCCGCGCGGCGAAGGCGCGCCTGCGCACGCTGACCTAGGCTTTGTCGATATTCAGGTGATGCCGGCCTGCGAATGGCGGCTTCCTGCGCTTCCGGCCTTCGCCGGCCGAAGCACTCATAAGTGGCGTGGCAGTTAAATTAAGGCTACGGCCGGCGCAGGCCGGTGCTCACGTACGTTAAGTACGCTCCGCTCCGGTTCTCGGAATCCACCATTTTCGGCTCGGCCTGACCTGAAGCCCGACAAGCCTTGGCCTGTCGCTTCGGTATCAGAAGAAACTCACCGGGAAGTAGCGTAGGTAGAACTCGGCGAACGTGCCCTTGATCGAGATTTCCTGCAGCGCGTAGTCGAAGGCGGCCGCCAGCGCCGGGTCGCGCGCCCTGGTCGCGATCGCCATGCCCGAGCCCAGATATTCGGGCGCCAGATACGGGCCGCCGGCGAAGCGGCAGCAGCTGGCGGCATCCGAGCCGCCGAGCCAGAAGGCAAAACGCATGCCGTCGCCGAAGGCGACATCGATCTTGCCGGCCTTGAGGTCGGCGTAGAGGTCCTCGGGCTTGTCGAAGGGCACGACCTGCACCGTGCTGAAATAATCGCGCAGCATCTTCTCATGCGCCGAGCCGGCGATGACGCCCACCCTTTTGCTGCGCAGCTTGTCGAGGATCGGCTCGGTGAAGGCCTTGGCCTTCGGCATGATGAAGCGCGCCGGGAACTGCAGGTAGGAACGCGAGAAGGCGTATTTCTCGCGGCTTTCCGGCGTCGCCGCGATGCCGGCGATGATCGCCTCGCCTTCGCCTTTCTGCAGCGCGTCGTCGAGCTCGTTCCAGGGCAGCGCCTGGATCTGGCATTTCTCGACGATGCCGAGTTCGGCGCAGATCGCCCGCGCCAGGTCGATGTGGAAACCCGACAGCCGGCCTGAGCCGTCGAGGAAGTTGAAAGGCGGAAAATCGGTGGTGGTGAGGAACCTCAACCTCGGCAGCGCGGAAAGATCGGGCTTCGGCAGCCGCTCCTTGGCATCCCACAGCACCGGAACCTGCGGCTCCGCGGCCTGAGTCGCGCCGGCAAGCAGCAACGCCCCGATCAGCGCCGACAGCAGGGCCAGAAATATCCACCGGAAAGTCACGATAAGGCTCCGCCCAGTCATGTTCTAGGCTTTTCGTATGAAAATGGCGCAGGGACAACGGTTTTTGATTCCAAACGGGCGAATTAGGCGTATGGTTTAGCACATCTGCAAGTGGTAGCGCGCGCCGGCAACGGGGGAGGTCACCGGCGTCACGAAGAAGCTTGCGATGCGGGGGTTGATGGCGAATGGTGGTTCGGGCATCTACCATCGGTGATCAAAGCAGAAGCAACATGGGGTAGATGTTGCGATGAGCATGTTCGATAGAACTCTGGAATACATAGATCAATTGCAGCACGCCAACACTGCTGCGGCGGTGTGCGAGCGCCTGCTTGGCGTCACCTCGAATTTCGGGCTGACGGCGCTGATGGCCGGAACCGTGCCGCAACCCGGCACGCCGCGCGGCCGGCAGAAGGACCATGTGCTGCTCTGCGACTGGCCGGGCGAGTGGCTGGAGCGCTACGTGGCGCGCAATTATGTCGACCATGATCCGGTCGTCAGCCACATGAAGCAATTGCAGGCCCCGTTCCAGTGGCGCGAGGCCTCGCAGGCCATCGTCATCGACAAGAGCAGCGACGAGGTCATGGGCGATGCCCGCGAGTTCAAGCTGCGCGACGGCCTCGCCTTTCCGCTGGTCACGCTCGACGGCCAGATCGTCATGGTCTCGCTGGGCGGCGAGTCCGTCGAACTGTCGGACGTCGAATTCGGAATGGTCTCGTTGGTATCCACCTACGCCATCGGCCGCGCCATGCAGCTCCACACGATGGCCGGCAAGGTCGTCGATCACATTGAGTTGACGCCGCGCGAGCGCGAATGCCTGCAATGGGCGGCTGTCGGCAAATCCGAGTGGGAGATTTCGCAGATTCTCGGCATCTCGGAGCACACCTCCGAGAAACACCTTCTTAACGCCAAGAGCAAACTGGGCGCCGCCAATCGGGTGCAAGCTGTCGCGGAAGCGATTAGACGCGGCTATATTAGCTAGGTCGGGCGTGCCGACCTAGAAATTCTTGCCCACGCGATCGTGCAAATTTTCGGAAAATCCGCCTTATCTTCTTAGGCATTCGAGACGGCTAATGCTTTCTTAACGCCAAAAGCAAACTGGGCGTTGCCAACCATGTGCAGCAGTCGCGGAGCCGATTAGGCGTCGCTATATTAGCGAGGTCGGCCGTGCTGGCCTAGAAATTCTTGCCTACGCGATCGCGTAATATTTTCGGGAAAGCCCGGCCGTATCTTCCTCTTAAGCCCAGGAGACGGCTAATGCTTTTTTCCCTCACCACCCAAGAATTGATGGAGCGCCCCGACCTCTGGGAAGCGGTTCATCGTCTGCGCTACAAGATCTTCGTCGAGGAGATGGGGTGGACCGATCTCGAACGCCCGGACGGCCTCGAGATCGATCAGTTCGATCATGAGGAGGCCGAACATCATCTCGTCATCCGCAACGGCGAGCTCGCCGGCTATCAGCGCATGCTGCCGACGACGCGGGCGCACCTTCTGACCGATGTGCTGACGGACCTTTACGAGGGGACGCCTCCCTCGGGGCCGCATGTCTGGGAGCTGACCCGCTATGCGGTGGCGCCGGGCTTCCGTGACGGCAAGCGCGGCGTCTCGACGGTCGGCACCGAGCTGATTGCCGGTTTCGTCGAATGGGGCCTCAAGCGCAACGTCAACCAGGTCATCATCGAGTTCGAACCGATGTGGGTGCTGCGGGCGCTGCAGCTGCACTTCCTGGCGACGCCGCTCGGTTACCAGCGCACCTATGGCAACCAGCAGGTCGTGGCGACGCTGCTCACCTTTACCGAGCACACGCTGAATGTGGTGCGCCAGCGCCGCAATCACTTCCTGCCGGTGCTTAACCGGGGTTATCCCGGTCAGCTCGGTCTGAGGCAGGCTTCGTGATGGAGGTGGTCATGAGCTTCCATCCCGAACCGGAACTGCGCGGCCACACGCTGGTCGTCACGGTGTCCTCGCATGACGGCCGGCCTGTGCTGGACAGGCACGCCTATGCGAGCCTCGCCAGAACCTTCCACGAGGCCGCCGTCAATGACGACGTCCGCGTGATCGTGCTGCGCGGCCTCGCCGGCTGCTTCTGCCTCGGCGGCGACTTCTCGGAGTTCCTCGACGCCACCAAGCACCAGCAGCTGATCGCCGCTGTCACCGATATGTTCCGCATGCTTGCGACCTTCCCCAAGCCGGTCCTTGCCTGCGTGGACGGGGATGCCGTCGGCGTCGGCTGCACCATCCTGTTCCACTGCGACATGGTGATCGCTTCCAGAGGGAGCACCTTCAGGGTGCCGTTCGTCGATTTCGGTCTGGTGCCGGACGCCGCGACCAGCATCCTGGCACCACAGAAGCTCGGCTATGCCGGCGCCTTCCGCTTCTTCTGCCTCGGTGACACGCTGGGCGTCGACGACGCCAAGGCGCTCGGCCTGGTCGGCGAGATCGTGGAAGGCAGCGCCGAGGAGACAGCCTTGGCGCGGGCAAGGCAGCTCGCCAAGAAGCCGGTTGCCGCGCTGCTGCAGACACGTGGTCTGCTCAAGGGCGATACGGACGTTCTGTGCGACCGCATCGACCATGAGATATCGCTGTTCCAGCAGGCGCTTCAGGACGACGCCACGCTGAAGCGGCTGCAGCGGATCGCCCGCTTGGCCGCTTGAACCTGAAAGTCTCAGCGCCGCGCGCCTTGTTGGGCGCGCGGCGCTGTAACGTCGGTTTCCGGAAATACTATGTCTCCAGGAACGAGGGCCCTTCGCCGATGATCTTCTTGTCCTGTTTGCCGATGGCGTCGAGATCGCGCCCGTCATAGGGCAGCGACAACAGGATCCGCTGCATCACGGCGAGCCGCGCGCGGCGCTTGTCGTTGGCGCGCACGATGATCCAGGGCGCGAACTCCTTGTGGGTGCGCTCGACCATCAGATCCCGCGCCTTGGTGTAGTCGTCCCATTTGTTGATGCCGGCGATGTCGATCGGCGAGAACTTCCAGTTCCTCAACGGCGACCAGCGGCGGTCGTGGAACCGTTCGAGCTGCGTCTCGCGGCCGATGTTCAGCCAGAATTTGAAGAAGTGGATACCCTCGTTGCAGATCATGCGCTCGAAATGCGGCGTCTCGTCGAGGAATTTCTCGTGCTGCTCCGGCGTGCAGAAACCCATGACCGGCTCGACGCCGGCGCGGTTGTACCAGGAGCGGTCGAAGGTGACGAACTCGCCCGAGGTCGGGAAATGGTCGACATAGCGCTGATAGTACCATTGCCCATGCTCAGTCGGCGTCGGCTTGGTCAGCGCCACGTTGCGCGCCGTGCGCGGGTTCATGTACTGCCGCAGCACGAAGATCGTGCCGCCCTTGCCGGCCGCGTCGCGCCCCTCGAACAGCGCCATCACCCGCTTGCCGGTCGCCTGCAGCCAGGCCTGTGCCTTGACCAGCTCGATCTGCAGCCGCTCGAGCTCCTTGTCGTACTCTTCACCCTTCATCTTCTTGTTATAAGGATAGCCGCCGGCGGCCAGCTTGTTGTCCTCGATCCAGTCCGGAAGCACCGGGTTGTCGATGTCGAACTCGCGTTCCTTGCCGCCGATCCTGATCTTGATCGGTCCTGCGGCAGGCGCCGTTTCGGCTTCTTCCTTGGCTTTTTTCATCGAGACGAACCTTTCCAGCTTACGGACTCGTGCTATGGGAGCCTCTAAGGCGTTGCGTCCGTCTGGACGCGCCGTAGCACTTTGATTTTGCGCATGAACATTCCAGAAAATCGATTCCGATTTTTGTGGGGTCATGCGCCGGTCCGGTCGGGTGAATTTCACCGCGGAGATACGGGGCAGCGCATGGTCGATAAGGGCGCGGACCAGAAAGGCGCAACGCAAGCAGCCGTGGCCCGGCTGCGGCGCAGTCGGTGGTTGCTGGCCGCGGCCGTCGCCGCGGTCCTCGCCGTCTACGCTTTCGGCGGCTTTTCGATCTATGTGCCGCTGCTGGGCCTGGCGTTGCTGGTCGCAGCCGCAATGCTGCCCGCCGACGTCGAGCGGCAGTCCGCCGACGACGCGGCGGCGATCGAGGCCGGCGGTCTGCAGCGGCTGTCCGGCGAATATCTCGCCGCCGCCGTTGCCGATCCGCTGATCATCTTCGACCGGACAGCAGCAATCGTCCACGCCAACGCGGCCGCCTTTGCCGCCTTCGGCGGACTGGCGCCCGGCATGTCGCTGTCGCTCAAATTCCGCGCGCCGGAAATGCAGGCCTTGCTTGACGGCATCGTCTCGGGAGCCGTGGCGTCCGATGTCGTCGACTACACGGAAAAGCTGCCGGTCGAGCGCACATACCGGGTGAGCGCGTCCTCGGTCGGCCATGCCACCGATCTCTACGTGCTGGTGTTCAAGGATCAGAGCGAGGCGCGCCGCATCGACCGCATGCGCGCCGACTTCATCGCCAATGCCAGCCACGAGCTGCGCACCCCGCTCGCCTCGATCGCCGGCTTCATCGAGACGTTGCGCGGCCCGGCGCGCGGCGATCCTGCGGCGCGCGACCAGTTTCTGCAGATCATGCAGAACCAGACGGGCCGCATGGCGCGCCTGATCGACGACCTGTTGTCGCTGTCGCGGCTGGAGATGAAACCCTATCTGCGGCCGGGAACCGAGGTCGATCTTCGCCAGACCATCGATAGCGTCATCGATTCCCTCGAGCCGCTGGCCAGCGAGAACGGCGTCGTCATCGAGCGGGACTTCATCGATGGCCCGCTTTCCGTGCCCGGCGACCGCGACGAGCTCTTCCAGGTTTTCGAGAATCTGCTGGAGAATGCCTGTAAGTACGGGCAGTCAGGCGGGCGCGTCACCGTATCCATCGCAGGCAGCGAGGATGGCCAGGAAGCGGGCATCGACGTCACCATAAGAGACTATGGCCCCGGCATAGCCGAGGAACACATTCCCCGCATCACGGAGCGCTTCTACCGCGTCGATGTCGAAAACAGCCGGACCCAGAAAGGCACCGGCCTTGGCCTTTCCATCGTCAAGCATATATTGACTCGTCATAATGCAAGGCTGTCGATCAAGTCGGAAGTCGGCAAGGGCGCGGCGTTCACGGTTCATTTGCCGGCTAGCTGATCCTGTACTGGTTGCCAACCGGCAATTTCGTCTTTCTGTCATCCGGTTCGCGTATCAGCGACAGATTGAGGGAACGCACCAGCCGGCAGAAACCGGGAAGGCATATCCATGCAATCCGTCCACATAATGAGTGCCTATGACGAAGAACTGAAATTCCTGTCGAAGCGGATCGCCGCCATGGGCGGGCATGCCGAGCGTATGGTCGAGCAGGCGGTGGCGGCCCTCGTGAACGCTGATCCGGGCCTGGCACAGAAGGTCATCCAGGACGATCTTGTCCTCGACGAGGGGCAGCGCGAGATCGACGACAAGGCGATCGTCATCATCGCCAGGCGCCAGCCGATGGCGACGGACCTGCGCGAGATCGTCGGCGCCATCCGCATCTCGGCCGACATCGAGCGCGTCGGCGATCTCGGCAAGAACGTCGCCAAGCGCGTCGCGGCGGTTATCGACGGCCGCCAGCCGAGCAGTCTCTTCCGCGGTCTCGAGGCGCTGGCCAATCTGGCGCTGACGCAGCTTAAGGAAGTGCTCGACGTCTATGCCTCGCGCTCGGTCGAGAAGATCGGCTTCGTGCGCGACCGCGACGACCAGATCGACGCCATGTACACCTCGCTGTTTCGCGAGCTCTTGACCTATATGATGGAAGATCCGCGCAACATCACGCCCTGCACACATCTGCTCTTCTGCGCCAAGAACATTGAGCGGATCGGCGACCACGCCACCAACATCGCCGAAACCATCTATTACATCGTCACCGGCGACCAGATGCCGGCCGACCGGCCGAAGGGCGACAAGACCGACCAAGTGGTGTTTCCTGGCCCGGTATCGGCCAAATGACCCGATATCGGCTAAGTGAACGGCGGCCTCTCGAACGGCTTTCTGATTTAGGCTAAGCTCCTCCAGGTGCAGCGATTTTGTCAGTCACTGTCTCGGGAGGTTTGCGATGGAACAAGTTCGAAACCTGACCCCGGCCCCGCAGCCGACATCCGGCATCATTGCGTCCAGCGTCTATTCCGCCGGCAAGCGCGTGGCCGACATTACGATCGAAGAGGCAGGTGTGTGGGCGGCAAAGTCCGGCCATGTCGTCTGGATCGGCCTGCTCGAGCCTGACCGCAACCTGCTGCTCAGGGTGCAGGCGCAGTTTCACCTGCATGATCTGGCGATCGAGGATGCCGAACATCCGCATCAGCGGCCGAAGATCGAGCAATATGGCGATGCCTTGTTCATCGTCGCCCGCACGGCGCAACTGATCGATGGCCGTGTCACCTTCGGCGAGACGCATCTCTTCGTCGGCACCGGCTATATCGTCAGCGTCAGGCACGGCCCGTCGACCTCCTACGCTGCGGTGCGCCAGCACTGGGAAAGCTGCCCGTCTTCGCTCGCCAAGGGTGAGGATTTCGTCCTCTATGCCATTCTCGACTTCATCGTCGACAACTACATGCCTGTGCTCGAGCAGATCGAGGACGAGGTCGAGCAGATCGAGGACAAGGTGCTACTGAAGCCGATGACCGGCGCCGACATCGAACGGCTCTACATGCTGCGCCGCGATCTCCTGCGCCTGCGCAACGCGGCGCTGCCGCTGGTCGAGGTCTGCCGGCGGCTCACCAGCGCCGAGCTGCCGCAGATCCATGGCGCCATGCACCCGCTGTTCCGCGACGTGACCGATCACATCCGCACCGTGCAGGAAAAGATCGACAGCCTGCGCGAGGTCCTGGCCTTCGCCTTCGAGGCCAGCCTTCTGGTAGGACAGAGCCAGGAAACGGCGATCTCCAAGAAACTCGCCTCATGGGCCGCTATCCTGGCGGTGCCGACGGCCTTCGCCGGCATCTACGGCATGAACTTCGCCGACATGCCTGAACTGAAAATGGAATACGGCTACCCGACCGTGCTGATGGCGATCGCGCTGATCTGCGCGGTGCTGTATTGGCGGTTCAGGAAGAATGGATGGCTGTGAAGGAAGTGAATAGTGAATAGTGAAAGAAACTGCTTCACGCGCATGAAAATTCAGCGCACGACCATTCACCATTCACCATTCACCATTCACCATTCACCATTCACCATTCACCATTCACCATTCACCATTCACCATTCACCATTCACCATTCACCATTCACCATTCACCATTCACCATTCACCATTCACCATTCACCATTCACCATTCACCATTCACCATTCACCATTCACCATTCACCATTCACCATTCACCATTCACCATTCACCATTCACCATTCACCATTCACCATTCACCATTCACCATTCACCATTCACCATTCACCATTCACCATTCACCATTCACCATTCACCATTCACCATTCACCATTCACCATTCACCATTCACCATTCACCATTCACCATTCACCATTCACCATTCACCATTCACCATTCACCATTCACCATTCACCATTCACCATTCACCATTCACCATTCACCATTCACCATTCACCATTCACCATTCACCATTCACCATTCACCATTCACCATTCACCATTCACCATTCACCATTCACCATTCACCATTCACCATTCACCATTCACCATTCACCATTCACCATTCACCATTCACCATTCACCATTCACCATTCACCATTCACCATTCACCATTCACCATTCACCATTCACCATTCACCATTCACCATTCACCATTCACCATTCACCGATTCCGCCGCCTTTCCGCCGCCGGCTGGAACGCCACCCTTGCGTGATATTTGCAGTACGGCCCGGTCTCGCCCGCGTCGTTGCCGCAGAAGCTGAAGTCTTCCGACAGCGGATCGCCGTTCGGCCACTTGCAGGTGCGCTCGGTCAGCTCGACGAGCTGCAGGTGCCGCGAGATCGGCACCACGACGTTCTCGACCGGGCGGATGTAGTGGCGCGCCACCGGCTCTGCGTCGAACTGCACCTGCAGCGCGGTCGCGCCGATGGAAGCCGTCACATGACGTGCAGCGCTTGCGGCGCGGGCCACCGATTTCTGCATCGAGGCTCCCTGCGTCGCCTTCTTCTGGCGAGCCGGCGCGGCGGTCGCGCGGCCGCGGCCCGAGAGTTTCAGGCGATGCACCTTGCCGATGACGGCATTGCGGCTCACTCCGCCGAGCTGCGCGGCGATCTGGCTGGCGCTGAGACCCTCCGACCACAATTTCCTGAGAAGTTCGACCCGCTCGTCAGTCCAGTTCATGAGACCGCGCTCCTGCTGAGGCGTACGGCAGTCAGAATCCTTTCCCGCCCCGGCTCCCGCCGGGCAAACAACACCACATGTACCGGGTGATTAGATCCGCCGCACGAAATCTAGTTATTTCTCGACTACAATTACCTCATGCGCTGACTCGGTGACAAGAGTCCCCAGGGCAACACGATTCGGTTTTTTCGGTTTTCCCCAACTTGCCTGGCCTCTGATGAGCCGGTGTGCCGTTGGAGGCTTGCCGCGCGCTTCTGCACGACGTTTTCGTTGACTTCATGGCCGAAAAACATGATAAGCCGCAAAGGCCGCCGCATTGGCGGCTTTTTTGATTTCCGGTTCCGGAGACGCATATAATGAGCGGTTCGGCGCTTTACGAGACCTTTGCTCGCGCACCCCTGGCCTTCGATCATGGGGAGGGGACCTGGCTGGTCACCGACAAGGGCGAGCGATATCTCGATTTCGCCGGCGGCATCGCTGTGAACTCGCTGGGCCACAGCCATCCGCATCTGGTGGACGCTCTCACCGGGCAGGCCGCCAAGCTCTGGCACGTCTCCAACCTCTACGAGATCCCCGAGCAGCGCCGGCTGGGCGAGCGGCTGGTCGATGCGACCTTCGCGGACAAGGTGTTCTTCACCAATTCGGGCGCCGAGGCGCTGGAATGCGCCATCAAGACGGCGCGGCGCTACCAGTTCGTCAAGGGCCATCCGGAGCGTTTCCGCATCATCACCTTCGAGGGCGCCTTTCACGGCCGCACGCTGGCGACGATCGCCGCCGGGGGGCAGTACAAATATCTCGAGGGTTTCGGTCCGAAGGTCGAGGGCTTCGACCAGGTCGCATTCGACGACATCGACGCCGCCGAGAAGGCAATCACGCCGGAGACCGCGGCGATCCTGATCGAGCCGGTGCAGGGCGAGGGCGGCATCCGCCCGGTGCCGACGCAGTCGTTGAAGCGCCTGCGGCAGCTCTGCGACCAGCACGGCCTGCTTTTGATCTTCGACGAGGTCCAGTGCGGCATCGGTCGCACCGGCAAGCTGTTCGCGCATGAATGGGCGGGCGTCACGCCTGACCTGATGGCGATCGCCAAGGGCATAGGCGGCGGCTTCCCGATGGGCGCCTGCCTCGCCACCGACGAGGCCGCGACCGGCATGACGGCCGGCGTGCACGGCACCACTTTCGGCGGCAATCCGCTGGCAATGGCGGTGGGCAATGCCGTGCTCGACGTCGTGCTGGCCGACGGCTTTCTCGAGGATGTCCAGCGCAAGGCGCTGCTGCTCAAGCAGGGCCTTGCCGCGGTCGTCGACGAATATCCCGAGATCATCGAGGGCATCCGGGGAACCGGCCTGATGCTCGGGCTGAAATGCGCCATGCCCAACACCAAGGTGAACATGGCGCTGCGCGACCAGCATCTGCTTGCCGTGCCGGCCGGCGACAACGTCATCCGCCTCCTGCCGCCGCTCACCGTCACCGACGAGGAGATCGGCGAGGCGCTGAAGCGCATCCGCGCCGGCGCCAAGGGCCTGACCGATGCGACTGCGGCCGAAGCCGCGAAGTAATTCTGGAATTTGCCGATGAGCGTTCGCCACTTCACCGACCTGTCCGCCGTTTCCGCGGGCGACCTGCGCTCGATGCTGGACGATGCGGTGGCGCGAAAGACCAGGCTCAAGGCCGGCGAGCGTTCGAAGCCGCTCGAAGGCAAGGTGCTGGCGATGATCTTCGACAAGCCGTCGACGCGCACGCGCGTTTCCTTCGACGTCGGCATGCGCCAGCTCGGCGGCGAGACCATCATGCTGACCGGCACCGAGATGCAGCTCGGCCGCTCCGAGACCATCGCCGACACCGCCAAGGTGCTGTCGCGCTATGTCGACGCCATCATGATCCGCACCACCTCGCATGACCGGCTGCTGGAGCTGACCCAGAACGCCACCGTGCCGGTGATCAACGGGCTGACCGACGATACCCATCCCTGCCAGCTGATGGCCGATATCATGACCTACGAGGAGCATCGCGGTCCGGTGGCCGGCAAGACCTTCGCCTGGACCGGCGACGGCAACAATGTGCTGCACTCGTTGCTCGAAGCCTCGGCGCGGTTCCGCTTCAATCTCAATGTCGCGGTGCCGGAGGGCAGCGAGCCTTTCGAGAAATATGTCGACTGGTCGAAGGCCAACGGCGGCAAGGTCAGGTTTGCCCGCTCGGCCGAGGAGGCCGTCGACCAGGCCGATTGCGTCGTCACCGACAGCTGGGTGTCGATGGGCCAGGAGCATCGCGCCCGCGGCCACAACGTCTTCCTGCCCTACCAGGTCAATGCCGCGCTGATGGCCAGGGCGAAGTCGGACGCGCTCTTCATGCACTGCCTGCCGGCGCATCGCGGCGAGGAGGTTACCGACGAGGTTATCGACGGACCGCATTCGGTGGTGTTCGACGAGGCCGAGAACCGGCTGCACGCCCAGAAGGCGGTGCTGGCCTGGTGCCTGGGCGCTTGATTGGGGCCGACTTGATCCGGGGTGAGGTGATGCCTATTTGCGAGCCATCACTGAAATCGAACGCGCTTCGACCCATACCGCCTGGAAAGCGGGATGGACGCGCCCCGGAGCTTTGTCATGTTGGAAACCCGTCCATTGGCTGAACATCAACCCAAACTCGGTGAATTCGGCTTCGCCGGCGACGACCATGTCGTGCCTTACGAAGTGGCGCCGCTCGACGTGCGTGGCCGCACCGTGCAGCTCGGGCCGATGCTCGACGCCGTCCTCAGCCGTCACGACTATCCCGAACCGGTAGCGCGGCTGCTGGCGGAAGCCTGCGTGCTTACCGTGCTGCTCGGCACGTCGCTGAAGTTCGAGGGCAAGTTCATCTTGCAGACCCGCACCGACGGGCCGGTCGACATGCTGGTGGCGGACTTCAGCACGCCGCACGCGCTGCGCGCCTATGCGCGCTTCGACGCCGACCGGCTGCAAGCGCTGGTTGCCTCGGGCGAGACCTCGCAGCAGAAGCTGCTCGGCGCCGGCGTGCTGGCGCTGACCATCGATCAGGGCGCGCACACGCAGCGTTATCAGGGCATCGTCCAGCTCGACGGCACCTCGCTCGAAGAGGCCGCGCGCACCTATTTCCGCCAGTCGGAGCAGATCCCGACCGATCTCAGGATGTCGGTCGCCAAGCTGGTGACGCCGGGTCCGGGCGGCGCCCGCGAGCAATGGCGCGCCGGCGGCATCCTGGCGCAGTTCCTGCCGCAGGCGCCCGAACGCATGCGCGTGCCCGACATTTCGGGTGGCGACGGCGATCCGCGAGACGTGGCGCACGAGCCGGCCGACAATTCCTGGCGGGAACTCCTGGCGCTGCTCGGAACCATCGAGCCGACCGAGCTCATTGATCCGACGGTGGGCGCCGAGCGACTGCTCTACCGGTTGTTCCACGAGCACGGCGTGCGCGTCTTCCGCAGCGTGCCGGTTGCCGACCAGTGCTCCTGCTCGCGCGAGAAGATCCGCGGCATCCTCGAAGGTTTTTCGGCTGAGGAGATCAAGGACAGCACCGAGGGCGGCGGCATCCATGTCGCCTGCGAGTTCTGCTCGACGCAGTACGACTTCGATCCGGCTGAGTTTTCGGCGAGCGAGTGAAGAGCTTCCTTCTCCCCGTTCACGGGGGAGAAGGTGCCCGAAGGGCGGATGAGGGGCGGCGCGAACGTTTGTGGAGGTTGCGCCGGCACCCCAACGCTGTCGTCTGCCTTAAGGAGAATCTCAGAAGTTTGGCGCCGCCCCTCATTGCCCTGCCCGTCCTCCGCAGCAGCTGCGGAGGGTGGACCGGGCATTTCTCGCCGTATAGAGACGGGAGAAAGACGCTAATTCACAGTCCGCCGTGTACCCGGCATGTCGAGAGAGAAGGCGGGGATGGCGACGTCGAACGTCTCGCCGCGCCCGTTGCGCATTGTGTAGTGGCCGACCATGATGCCGGAGGGCGTCGATAGCGGGCATCCCGACGTGTACTGATAGCTGTCGCCGGGATTGAGTTCCGGCTGATCGCCGACGACGCCCGCGCCGCGCACCTCCTCGACGCGGCCGCGGCCGTCGGTGATGTGCCAATAGCGCGACAGAAGCTGCACGAACTCGTCCGACCGGTTGTCGATCGTCACCTGGTAGCCCCAAACATACCGGTTCTCGGACGGATCGGAACGATCCTCCAGATAGAACGGCCTGACCTGCACTTCGATGTTGCGCGTGACGGCGCGATACATGGGGGCACTCCGGTTGTTGCGGCAGGCAAGATTTGCCGGACTTCGTGGTTGTTACGCCAAGCGCGGCCCATCCTGCCGACCTCAAAGCGCACGTGCCGATAAACAATGTCATTTAAGTGACACATGACAATGTTGGTGTGCGCAAAACCGTGCCGGGCGACTCGGGGCGCGCTCTGTCGACTGATGAAACGGCCGCCGGCGGCCTTCCGGAGTGACCAGATCTCGATGGAACTGACTCTCGCAGCCGCCTTTGCCTCGTCAGCCCTTCTTCTTTCCAATCTCGCCGGCATCCTGCTCGCTTCGTCGCGGCTGAAGGCGCATCGCGTCATTCCTCCGCCCGCCGGCAAGCAGCCGCCGGTCTCGATCGTCGTTCCGTCGCGGGGCGTGGAGCCGTTCACCGAGGAGACGCTGAACCGCGCCTTCTCGCTCGACTGGCCGCGCTATGAGCTGATCTTCTGCGCCGCCCATGCCGAAGACCCCGTGGTTAGGCTCATCAATGCCGCGATCGCGCGCTTTCCCAAGGTTCCGGCGCGGCTGCTCGTCGGCGATGACAGGATCGGCGCCAACCCCAAGCTGAACAACTGCGTCAAGGGTTGGCAGGCAGCCCGGCACGATTGGGTGATCCTCGCCGATTCCAACGTGCTGATGCCCAACGACTATGTCCAGCATCTGATGGCGGCCTGGCGGCCGGATACCGGCCTCGTCTGCTCGACACCGATCGGCTCGCGGCCGGACGGTTTCTGGGCCGAAGTCGAATGCGCCTTCCTCAACACGCTGCAGGCGCGCTGGCAATATACCGGCGAGGCGCTCGGCCTTGGCTTCGCTCAGGGCAAGAGCATGTTGTGGAACAAGCCGATGCTCGACGCCCAAGGCGGCATCCAGGCTTTAGCCGCCGAGATCGCCGAGGATGCGGCGGCGACCAAGCTGATCAACAGCCTGGGCCTCCGGGTCAATCTCGTGGCCTCGCCCTTCGAGCAGCCGCTCGGCCAGCGCACGCTCGCCGAAATCTGGTCGCGCCAGGCGCGCTGGGCGCGGCTGCGCCGCGTCACCTTCCCGCTGTTCTTCGCGCCCGAGATTCTGACCGGTGTGGTTATGCCGCTGATTTTCGCGCTGATCGCGGCGGCAGGCGCCGGCGTCAGCCTGCCTACGACTGCGCTTTGCGTGCTGGCGATCGCCTATGTCCCGGAATGCCTGCTCGCCCGGTCCAAGGGCTGGTATCTGTCGCCGTGGAGCGTGACCGCGATGATCGTGCGCGACACGATGCTCCCCGCCATCTGGGCGCGCGGCTGGTTGGGTGGCGCCGTCGAATGGCGCGGCAACGCCATGACCATCCGCACCAAGGCAATGACCGAGCTGGAGGAGGGTATCTGAGCACGCCCAAGAGACACGAGCGCCCCGTCCGCCGTCAGCGACCGAGCTCAAGGCGCATGACTATATCCTGGTCATAGTTGCCAAAGCCGCGCCCAAATATGTTGACGCCCCCAGGATGCTTCGCCTTCGCGTCGATGCCGATTCTCATCCGGATCGAGCGATGCTCGGTGATGCCAAGGTCGTCCATGGTGACGTCGGAGATTCTGACGCCGTCGATGAAAGACCCCGACTGGCCGATCCGCCAGCTCTTCAACTTGCCATATTGTGAGCCTGCCAGCTTCCACCAGCTTGGCGTATAGACACCGCGCTTGTCGCCATAGTCGCCCGGCGACGTCCAGGTGCCGACCGCCACATCGTTTACCCAGAGCGTGAGGTCGGAAGGCCAGTCCATATTGGTGCCGGGCACCTCCGACGAGAGCTCCATCGAGAACTCGATCGACTCTATCCGGGCATTGAGCAACTTGGCGTTGTTCGGAAATTTGTACTCGACGCTGCCCATTCCGAACCAGATGAGCGCCGCCTGGACACGCGCAGGATCGAGGAAGGAATCAGGGACGTCCAGGAGGCCGATCACGCCATCCGTTGAGCAGAGACCGCAAGGCGGACTGACTTCGACGGAGGTGAACAGGCCGAGCGGCATCGCGACTTCGATGATGTTCGCGTCGCGTTGAAGTTCCTCTTCAGCCTCGAACCGCACGATGATCTCGTCGAAGCGGGCCGAACAGATCTTTTGATGGCCCTTCCTGGCCTTAACGGCCTCGGTCACGATCAGGCCGGTTTCCTCAAGTGTCTGTACGTTGATGGCGACCGTCGATTGCGGCAGCTCCAGCCGACGGGTGATGTCGTTGACGTTGAGCGGGCCTTCGCTGCGCAGGAGCTTGAGGATGCGTACGCGGATCGTTGACGCCAGTCCCTTCAAGACCTCGATGTCGTCCTCCGGATCGATGGTGAGGAAGTTGGGTTTCATGGACGACGGCGACCTAAGCGGGAAAGGAGGCAGTGTGTATATCATAATTGCTGATAGTCAAACTGATGGTCAGCCTTTGATGCCGGCCGAGAGCGTTATCGCCTGGGTCACGCGGCGCTGGAAAATCAGATAGGCCAGAGCAACGGGAAGTCCTGCCAGCACGGCGCCCGCCAGCTCGCGCGCATACTGGACACCGAAGGCGGAGTGCACCTGCGTGACGCCGACCGTGATGTTCATCGTCTCTTCGGAACTCTGCGCCAGGAACGGCCAGAGGAAAGCGTTCCATGCGCCGATGAAGGTGATTATGGCCAGCGCCGTTGTCACCCCCCAGTTCATAGGCAGGTAAATCCTGAACAGAAGCTGCAAATCGTTGGCGCCGTCCATGATCGCCGCCTCACGGAAGTCGCGCGGGATCGAATCGAAGAACTGCTTGTAGACGATGACGACGACCGGAACGATGAGTTGGGGAAGGATGATGCCGAGCCAGGTGTTGAGGGTGCCGAAATTCGACATCAGCACGAAGTGGGTGACTATCAGCGCCTGGATGGGCACCATGAAGCTCGCCATGATCGTCAGATAGAGCAAACGGCGGCCCGGGAAGCGCAATTGCGATATCGCATAGCCGCAGGTCGCCGCCGTGAAGATGACGATTATGGTGACCGCTGCGGAGGTCACCAGCGAATTCAGGTACCAAAGTCCGATCTTCGTGTTCAGAAGAATGTAGGTGTATGCCTCGAGCGTGAAGGTCTCGGGCCACAAGCGGACTCCGGGTTGAACGACCTCGTATTCCGGCTTGAGCGTGGTCACCATGGCCCAGTAGAGCGGAAAGGCCCAGATGATTGCGAATGCGAATGTCGCCAGCGTCAGAAACAGTCCCGCGATGTCGAAGGCCCGCAGCTTGCGATACGCGCCTTCGGCGCCGACGGTTGGCAGCTTGATGCGGCCGGTTTCGACGCTCATCACTCGGCGCTCCTGGCGCGCAGCACCTGGTATTGCAGAACCGAGAGCGCCGCGATCAGCACGAACAGCGCGGTGGCAACCGTTGCGGCATAGCCGCCACGATTACGCTGGAAGGCCTCTTGGTAGATGTACTGCACCAACACCATTGTCGGCTCGGAACGGCCGCCGACCGAAAACAGGTAGACCTGATCGAATATCTTGAGCTGCAGGATGAGCTGTATCGTCGCCACAAGCGCCGTGACTGGCCAGATCAGCGGCCAGGTGATCTTCCAGAACAGCTGCCAGCGACTGGCGCCGTCGAGTGCCGCGGCGTCATATATTTCCGGGGATATGTTTCTCAACCCCGCAATGAAGAGCAAGACATTGAAGCCGTTGGTCCACCAGATCGTGATCAGCCCTACCATGGGAAGGAACCACGGTATCGTGCGGAAGACAGGCACGCGCTCGCCGTAGAAGAACTCGATCGGGTACTGCGCAATCCCGAACTGAAGGTCGAGGATCCAGCGCCACATCAGGAAGACCACTGAGACCGGCAGGATGTAGGGCAGGAAAAAGGCGGCAAGAACGACGCTTTGCGTCCATCCCTTCAGTCGGTCCACCATCAGTGCGATGAGGAGGCCGGTCGCCACGTTCGGCACCACGGTGAGCACGACGAAATAGCCGGTATTCCAGACTGCAGTCTTGAACAGCCTGTCGCCGAAGAGCCGAACATAGTTCTTGAAGTAGATCCAATCGCCCTCGCCGATCAGCGGCGCGTTCGTGAAAGAGAGCTCGAGCATCTTCAGGGTCGGATATATGAAGAGCACCAAATAGATGAGCAGGAAGGGCGCAATCAGAATGAAAGCGCTGCGGCGTTCGGCGCGTCTCGTGCTCGCTAGCATCGCACCGGGTCTCCTGTTTGATCCAATCCGTCTCCGAAGGCCCGCCGACGGCCGCAGCCGTCGGCGGGCTCCTCGGGAGGTTTACTCGGTCTGACCGTCCAGATCGTCGCGCATCTGCTCCATCGCCCCCTGCGGATCGAGTTCGCCGTTGATCGCTGGCATCAGGAAGTTTCCTGCCGCATCATAGACCGGCGAGGCCACACCGGCGAGCTTGGAGCTCGGATCGAACACCGCCGTTTTCGCCAGTGTTGAATAGGTGGCGTTCGGTTGCATCTTCTTGAAATCGTCGCTCGAAGTGACCGGTGAAAAGGCGGGGATGTGCCCAGCGGTTGCCCAAAACAGCGAATGCTCGTTCATCCATTTCACGACCTCCAGCACTGCCTTCAGCTTCTCCGGCGAGATCTCCTTGCCCTTGCGGTTCGGGATTGCGAAGGAGTGCGAGTCGGCCCAGGTTGCCGGCTGGTCGAAAAAAGTCGGAAGCTGGATAGCCCCCCACTCGAAGCCGAGCTTGTTCTGCTTGCCCAGGTCGGTGAAGGTGGGCACTTCCCAGACACCGTTGATGTGCATGGCGGCCTTGCCCGACGTGAAGAGCGCGATCGAGGCCGGATAATCGGTCGACTTCGGCGCCAGCCCGTCGGCGACCCATTTGGCGACGACGCTCGTGGCCTTGACTGCCTTGTCGAGATTGTCACCTTCCAGAAACTTGCCATTGTCGGAGAGGAACTTGCCGCCCTGCTGACTGAACAGCGAGTAGAAGATGCGCCACTGCGAGTCGCCGGCAGCGCTGTGGATGGAGACGCCATATTCCGAGCCGCCGGCCTTCAGTTTCTCGAGAGCCGCGTGGAAATTGTCGACGCCGTCGAGGCCCTTCGGCAGGCCGTCTTGGCCGAGGAGACCGGCTGCAGCGAGCTTGTCCTTGTTATAGTAGAGAACGACCGAATGGATATCGAAGGGAACAGCGTATTGCTTTCCGTCCACCTGGGCAGCTTTCCAGTTGGCGGGCGCATAGTTGTCGGCTGAGAAGCCGGCGGCCTTCAACTCCTCGGGCGTGATTTCGCGCAGCGTCCCCGTAGCGACGCCGAGCGGCAGACGCGACAGGTGGTAGGTCATGACATCCGGCCCTTCGCCGACGGCGGCCGAGGTCTGGACCTTCGTGTAGAACGGCACGCCCCATTCAAGCGTCGTCGCCTGGATTTCGATCGAATCCGCGTGTTCCTTGTTGAACTGATCGATCAGCGACTTCATGCGCACGCCGTCGCCGCCGCTCAGGAAATCCCACCAGACGACCGTCTCTTTCGCTTGCGCGCCGGCAGCGAATGCGATCAGTGCCGCCGTGGCCAGCGCCTTCTTCAGTATTCTCCTCATCATGATCCTCCCTTTTCGGCTATTTTTCGCTTGCTTCGAGAAGTCGCCGCAGCGCTCGAATTCCTCCAGACTGTTTGGCAGCAGCAACCGATCCTGCGTGCCGTGCCCACTGCTGTTGCATCAAGACCGGCAGGGCGGAGTCCGGACGCTCCTCACGCCCGCTACTCCTTCACGGCATGGCACAACAAACGTGGATCGAGATTCTGTCTAGTTCCCTTACCTCAACGATACCTTTGGCTTGTAGGGCGGTCAACCAATCTTATGGTATGTATCATATTCTATGGTACATACGTGCGGGCTCTCCTACCCAAGGTCTCAGACGCTCACGCGCACCAGGTGATAGGATCTCGGCGGCAAACTACCCTTGACTCTGCCGTCAGCGATCGAAATCCCGTCGCCGATGCGGGGAGACACGTGGTCCGGCTTGGCGGCCGTGTTCGTGGCCTTGAGGTCAGGATGGGCAATCAACACGTGCTCGGCTATGCCCGTCGGCGCGAAGCCGGCCATATCGATGTCGATAGCCAAAGCCTCGTCCGGGTGGCGGTTGACCATGAAGAATGCCACGGTCCCGCCATCCCGGCTCCGCACTGCGGCAACGTCGAGATAGGGAACATCATCCGCCACCTTGGCATCGTAGGTCGGCACGTCCACGGCCACGTTCAAGGCGTCGCCGCGGCCATAGAGGGAGGCGTAGTAGTAGGGATAGTAGATGGTCTGCTTCCAGGCCGGCCCGCCGGTTTGCGTCATGATGGGCGCGATCACGTTCACGAGCTGCGCGATGCAAGCGATCCTCACACGATCCGACCGGCGGATGAATGTGTTGAGCGCGCAGCCGACAAGCAGGACGTCCTCGAAATTGTAGGCGTCCTCCAATAAGCTGGGCGCCTTGGCCCAATTGACCCCGTCGCCGTCGCTGACACCTTTCTTTCGGGTGTGATACCAGACGTTCCACTCGTCGAAGGAGATGTAGACGTTGTGCTTGGAGCGCTTCTTCGCCTTCACGTAGTCGATCACGCCGCCGATTGTCTGGATGTAGCGGTCGACCGTAACGGACTTGGCGAGGAAGTTCAGGTAGTCATCGTCCCAGTTGTCCCAGTATTGATGCAGCGAGATGTAGTCTACATTCTCGTAGGCGAGATCGAGGACCTCGGCTTCCCAGGCGGGGTAGGTGGGCATGTTATGGTTGGAGGAGCCGCAGGCGACGAGCTCGAGGGTCGGGTCGAAGACCTTCATGGCGCGACCGACCTCGTTTGCCACGCGACCATATTCATGGGCCGTGCGATGGTTCATTTGCCACGGCCCGTCCATTTCGTTGCCGAGGCACCAGACCCGAACATTGTGTGGTTCGGCTGAGCCATTCTTCCTGCGCAGGTCGCTCCAGTAGCTGCCACCCGGATGGTTGCAGTATTCGAGCATGGCGAGCGCCTCGGTGAACCCTTTCGAGCCCAGATTGACCGCAAGCATGGGCTCGGTCCCGGCCTTGCGGCACCAACGAATGAACTCATCCGTCCCTACCTCGTTGGTTTCGGTCGTCTTCCAGGCGTAGTCGAGCCGTACGGGCCGCTCATTCTTCGGTCCGATCCCGTCCAGCCAGTCGTAGTTGGAAACGAAATTACCGCCGGGGTAGCGAACCAGCGGCGCGTTCAGGCCACGCACCAGTTCCAGCACATCGCCACGGACCCCGTCCTCGTCGGCGGTCTCGTGGCCCGGCTCGTAGATGCCGCCATAGATGGCGCGTCCAAGATGCTCCAGAAAGGCGCTGTAGATGCGATCGTCGATGGTCCCGATCTTGAAATCCCGGTGGACCGCTATACGCGCCTTCATGTCCGTCGCCTACCCTTTATATCATTTAAGTTGATATGTACCAGGGCATTTGAACATCGGCTGCGAACAGTGTCAACCGCAGCTTGAGGCGACTTTGGCGCTTGGAGGTGCGTTCGGTCAGGGCTGTCGAAACGCTGCCCGCAGCATTGTCGCGTCAAACCGGAGAAGTTGCCGGTCTGAGCGCAGCTATCTGGCGGCCTTCAGCGCCTGTTCGATGTCGGCTAGCAGGTCGTCGGCGTCCTCAAGCCCCACAGAAAGACGCAGCGTGCCTGGCCCGATGCCGAGCTCGGCACGCGCCTCGTCGCTCAGGTTCTTGTGCGTCGTCGTCGCCGGGTGCGTGATCAGGCTCTTGGCGTCGCCTAGATTGTTGGAGATCAGCACGATGTCGAGCGCGTTCTGGAAGGCGAAGGCCGCCTGCTTGCCGCCCTTGACGTCGAGGCAGATCAGCGTCGAGCCGCCCGACATCTGCTTCCTGACGACATCCGCCTGCGGATGGTCGGCACGGCCCGGATAGATGACGCGGGCGATCTCCGGGCGTCCGGCCAGGAAGTCCGCGATCTTGCCGGCGCTCTCGGTCTGCTGGCGCACGCGCAGCGGCAGCGTCTCTAGGCCCTTGAGCAGCGTCCAGGCGTTGAAGGGCGACAGGCTCGGGCCGGTGTGGCGGAAATAGTCGTGCAGGTTCTCGTCGATCCACTTCTTGTCCGACAGGATGACGCCGCCGAGGCAGCGGCCCTGTCCGTCGATATGCTTGGTCGCCGAATAGACCACGATATGGGCGCCGAGCTGCAAGGGCTTCTGCTGCAGCGGCGTGGCGAACACATTGTCGACGATCACGCGCGCGCCGATCGTGTTGGCGAGCGCGGCGACGGCGGCGATGTCGACCACTTCCAGCGTCGGGTTGGTCGGGCTTTCCAGGAAGAACAGCTTGGTGTTCGGCCTGACCGCTTTTTCCCAGTTGGCGATGTCGGTGCCGTCGACCAGCGTCGCCTCGATGCCGTAGCGCGGCGCCAGCGTCTCGACCACCCAGCGGCAGGAGCCGAACAGCGCCCGCGCCGCGACGATATGGTCGCCGGCCTTGACGCTGCAGAGCAGCGCGGCGCTGACCGCGGCCATGCCGGAAGCGGTGGCGCGGGCGTCTTCCGCGCCTTCCAGCGCGCACATGCGCTTCTCGAACATGTCGACCGTCGGGTTGGCGTAGCGCGAATAGATGAAGCCCGGCTCCTCGCCCTTGAAACGGGCCTCCGCCGCTTGCGCCGTTTCGTAAACATAGCCTTGGGTGAGATACATTGCCTCGGCGGTCTCGCCGAAGCCGGAACGCAGTGTTCCGCTATGCACGAGTGCCGTCTGAGCCTTCCAGTTGCGCGTCTTGGTCATCGCCCTACTTCCAAACACAAAAAAACCGGCCGCGATGTCGCAACCGGTCCCATACGGCCTTGCGGCCAGCGGTCCTTTAGCGACTTGTTTAACGTGGCTGCAAGCCGACCGGCCAAATCACCACGGGATAACGACCCTTTAGACCTCGCCCGCGCTTGCGTCAATTGCCGGCTTGATTAAGAGGTTTGTACCAGGCAGGAGCCTGCGACTATGCGTTTGCCCGGCCTTAGAGCAATTCCAGGAAAAGTGTGAAACGGTTTTCCGTCCGGAATTGCGTCAAAACAAAAAGGTAGAGCGGTTCGCCGTTTCCGTGAAACGGTGAATTGCTCTAGCGGAGCCAGACCTTGCGGCAGACAGGCATTCTTCCCGATCAGGACATCGCGGCGCTGTTCGAGGCGGGCGCGCTGAAATCGCCGCGCGCGCTCGACACCAACCAGATCCAGCCGGCCAGCCTCGATCTGAGACTGGGCGACACGGCCTTCCGCGTGCGCGCCTCCTTCCTGCCCGGCCCCGATCACCTTGTGGCCGATAAGCTCGAACGGCTGAAGCTGCACGAGATCAGCCTTACCGAAGGCGCGGTGCTGGAGACGGGCTGCGTCTACATCGTGCCGCTGCTCGAAAGCCTGGCGCTGCCGGCGGAAGTCTCGGCCTCGGCCAACCCGAAGAGTTCGACCGGGCGGCTGGACATCTTCACGCGTGTCATGACCGACCGCGGCCACGAGTTCGACAAGATCGCCGCCGGCTATCGTGGCCCGCTCTACCTCGAGGTCAGCCCGCGCACCTTCCCGATCATCGTGCGTGCCGGCTCGCGGTTGTCGCAGATACGCTTCCGCACCGGCAACGCGCTGCTGTCGGAGCGCGAATTGCGCGACCTCCATCGCGCCGAGATGCTGGTCGCCACCGAGCCCCCCAACATCTCCGGCGGCGGCATAGCGCTCTCCATCGATCTCGACGGCGACAAGGACGGTCTTGTCGGCTATCGCGGCAAGCACCACACCGGCCTCGTCGACGTCGACAAGCGCGCCGCGCAGGATGTCGTCGACTTCTGGGAGCCGCTCTACAAGAGCGGCGCCGGCGAACTGGTGCTCGACCCGGACGAGTTCTACATCCTGGTCTCTCGCGAAGCCGTGCACGTGCCGCCGCTCTATGCCGCCGAGATGACGCCCTTCGACCCGCTGGTCGGCGAGTTCCGCGTCCACTATGCCGGCTTCTTCGATCCAGGCTTCGGCCACTCCGCCGCCGGCGGCAGCGGCAGCCGCGCGGTGCTCGAGGTGCGCAGCCACGAGGTGCCATTCATCCTCGACCACGGCCAGATCGTCGGGCGCCTGGTCTACGAGCATATGCTCAAGCGCCCTCAGGCGCTCTACGGCAGCGATCTCGGCTCCAACTATCAGGCGCAGGGACTGAAGCTCTCCAAGCATTTCCGCGCCGCGCGCTGAGGTCGAAGCTGCCGATCTCCCCCGGGGGAGATCACCCCCTCACAGCGCCTTCACCGCCACCTTCACCGGCTTTTCGATCTCCAGCGGGTTGCGCAGCGGCAGGCCGAAATCCTTCGCCTCGATCTCGAAGGTATCGCCTTCTTCGGTCCTGACGCCGTCGGCGAAGGAGAGTGTGGCGGTGCCGAACATGTGCACATGCACGTCGCCGGGCTGGCGGAACGCCGAATATTTGAAATGGTGATGCTCGAGATTGGCAATGGTGTGCGACATGTTCGCTTCGCCCGACAGGAACGGCTTTTCCCAAAGCACCTTGCCGTCGCGATAAATCCGCGATGAGCCCCTGATGTCGGCGGGCAGGTCGCCGATCAGGATCTCCGGCCCGAACGAGGCGTTGCGCAGCTTGGAGTGGGCGAGGAACAGATAGTTCACCCGTTCGGTCACGTGGTCGGAGAATTCGTTGGACAGCGTAAAGCCGACACGGAACGGCGCGCCGTCGTCGCCGATGACATAGATGCCGGCGATCTCCGGCTCCTCGCCGGCGTCCTGCGCGAAGGCTGGCGACATAAGTGCTGCACCCGGCGCCACCGCCATGGTGCCGTTGCCCTTGTAGAACCATTCCGGCTGCACGCCGATCTGGCCCTTCGCCGGCTTGCCGCCTTCCAGCCCCATGCGGAACATCTTCATGGAATCGGTGAGCTGCTCTTCGCCGTCGCTGAGCTTCTTGTGCATGGAATCGCGCGTCGCCGCAGAGCCGAGATGCGTCAATCCCGTGCCGGTAAGGTGCAGATGCGCCGGGTCCGGATGGTTGATCGGCGACACCAGCCGCCCCTTCTTGTAGGCGGCATCGAGATCGACCGTCTCGCCATAGCCCTTGCGCTCGATCAGGGCTTCGAGGCCGGTGCCGGTGCGGGCCGCCTCCATCGCCAGCGAATAGACGCTGCGCGCGCCGTTGATGATCCGGGTCTTGCCGCCGCTGCGGGCAACGACGCGGATCGTCTCGGCGTCGTCGAGGATCTGGGAAATCAGCATGATGAAACCCTCTCTCTTTTGCCTTGGCCCGGCTGCCGATGGCAAACCCTGACCGGCGCGGCCCGGAACCGATCCGTGCCACGGTTGAAACTCTTGCTCCGGATTGCGCTCGCGAGCCTGGTCCTTCCGGGACTTCTTCGCGCCAACGGGTTGCCGGCAGCTCCGCGATCTAGAACCCGTATGCCTCCTTAGTCCTTGCCTCCGGCCGTTAAGCCTTGTTCTTGTTGTAGACGTCGAAGATCACGGCACCGAGCAGCACCAGGCCCTTGACCACCTGCTGCCAGTCGACATTGACGCCCATGATCGACATGCCGTTGTTCATGACGCCCATGATGAAGCCGCCGACCACGGCGCCGATGACCTGCCCGACGCCGCCCATCGCCGAAGCGCCGCCGATGAAGACGGCGGCGATCACGTCGAGCTCGCTGCCGAGACCGGCCGCCGGCACCGCCTGGCCGAGGCGGGCCGCGATGATCAGGCCGCCGAGCGCCGACAGCACGCCCATGTTGATGAAGACGAGCAGCGTCAGCCTTTCGGTGTTGATGCCCGACAGCTGCGCCGCCTTGGCGTTGCCGCCCATCGCATAGATACGGCGGCCGATGGTCATGCGCTTGGTGACGAAGACGAACAGCGAGATCAGCACGCCCATCACCAGAAGCACCACCGGCAGGCCGCGGTAGCTGGCGAACTGGAACACTAGGAACAGGGCCAGCGCGCTGCCGACCAGCGTCTTGATGACGAACAGGGGGAAAGGCTCGGCCTCATAGCCATGGCGCTCGCGCTTGCGGCGTGCCCTCAGGCCGAAATAGGCATAGGCGAGCACCGCCACCACGCCCAGCACCACCGTCGTCATGTGCAGCGTGAGGCCGCTGCCGACGATGGTCTTGCCGGCGGCATTCACCGTCGGCGGGATCAGCGTCAGCGGGCCGATGACGTCCGGGATGAAGCCGGAGCTCAACGCCTTGAAGCTGTCGGGAAGCGGACCCACCGAGGAGCCGCCGCCAAGCAGCGCCTGGCAGATGCCGCGGAAGATCAGCATGCCCGCCAGCGTCACGATGAAGCTCGGTATCCGGTGATAGGCGATCCAGTAGCCTTGCGCCGCGCCGATGAGCGCGCCGACGATCAGGCAGACGATGGAGACGACCAGCGGATTGCTGAATATCCCGAGCGGCCAGATGACCATCATCATCGCGGCAAGAGCGCCGATGAAGCCGGCGACGGACCCCACGCTGAGATCGATGTAGCCTGCAACGATCACCAGCAGCATGCCAAGCGCCATCACGATGATGAACGAGTTCTGCTGCACCAGGTTGCTGAGGTTGACCGGTTTGAACAACGTTCCCGACGTGGTGTACTGGAAGAACAGCATGATGACGATCAGCGCGATGATCAGACCGTATTCGCGCAGGTTGGTCGTCAAGGCCGAGACGGCGACGCGCGGACCCTGCTTGACGTCCTCGGCGATGCCGCTCTGCGGCGCGGGAGCGCTATCTGTGCTCATGATGCTTTTTTCCTTCTCCCCGAACGATGGCGCGCATGATTTTTTCCTGGCTGGCGTCGCTTGCCGCCATTTCGCCGACGATACGCCCTTCGTTCATGACATAGATACGGTCGGTGATGCCGAGCAGCTCCGGCATTTCCGACGAGATGACGATGATCGCCTTACCCTCGGCGGCGAGGCGGGCGATGATCGTATAGATTTCGTACTTGGCGCCGACGTCAATGCCGCGCGTCGGTTCGTCGAGGATCAAGACTTCCGGATCGGCGAACAGCCATTTCGACAGCACCACCTTCTGCTGGTTGCCGCCCGAAAGATTGCCGGTCAGCTGATAGACGCTGGAGGCGCGGATGTTGGTCTTCTTGCGATAGTCGTTGGCGACGCTCATCTCGCGCATGTCGTCGATGACGCCGCGGCTGGAGACGCCTCCCAGATTGGCCAGCGTCACATTGTGCTTGATGTGGTCGATGAGGTTGAGGCCGTAGGTCTTGCGGTCCTCGGTGACATAGGCAATGCCGCTCGCCACCGCCTTGCTTACCGATGAGAGGTCGATCGGCTTGCCGCGGAGCAAAACCTCGCCGGTGATGTGCCGGCCGTAGGAGCGGCCGAACAGGCTCATCGCGAATTCGGTGCGGCCGGCGCCCATCAGCCCGGCGATGCCGACCACCTCGCCCTTGCGCACATTGAGGCTGATGTTCTTGATGACCTGCCGCTCGGCATGGATCGGATGGTACACCGACCAATCCTTGACCTCGAAGATGACGTCGCCGATCCGCGGCTCGCGCGGCGGATAGCGGTCGTCGAGCGAGCGGCCGACCATCGAGGTGATGATGCGGTCCTCGCTGATGTCCTTCCTGGGCAGGGTCTCGATGGTGCGCCCGTCGCGGATCACCGTCACCTTGTCGGCAACGCGGTTCACCTCGTTGAGCTTGTGCGAGATCAGGATCGAGGTCATGCCCTGGCGCTTGAACTCGAGCAGGAGATCGAGCAGCGCCTGGCTGTCCTTTTCGCTGAGCGAGGCGGTCGGCTCGTCGAGGATTAGGAGCTTGACTTCCTTGCTCAGCGCCTTGGCGATCTCGACCAGCTGCTGCTTGCCGACGCCGATATTGGTGATCAGCGTCTTGGGGTCTTCCTTCAAGCCGACTTTGTCGAGCAGCGCCTTGGTGCGCTTCTCGTTGGCGTTCCAGTCGATGACGCCGTAGGCAGCGTGCTCGTTGCCGAGGAAGATGTTTTCCGCGATCGACAGCATCGGCACCAGGGCAAGTTCCTGGTGAATGATGACGATGCCGATATGCTCGCTGTCGTGGATGCCCTTGAAGTGGCATTCCTGGCCGCGAAAGACGATTTCGCCTTCATAGGTGCCGGACGGATAGACGCCCGACAGCACCTTCATGAGCGTCGATTTGCCGGCGCCGTTCTCGCCGACGACGGCGTGGATTTCGCCTTCCTCGACGCTGAGGTTGACGTTCGACAGCGCCTTGACGCCGGGAAACGTCTTGGTGATGTCGCGCATCTCCAAAATCGTCGAGGTCATCAGGAATTCCGCTCCCTGGCGCATGCCTTCCATTTCCGGAAAGTGTCATGCGCGAAATCAACATACTGCAGTCTTGCCCGCGCAGCGTCGGCGCATGGGCGCTGCAGAGGCCGGCAAAAACAATACCGGGCTCGCTTCTGAACGAAAAGGGGCCCTGCGTCGCGCAGGACCCCTTCCTTTGAGGCAAGATTACTTCAGCTCGTCGGCCTTGATGTAGCCGGAGTCGACGACCTGCGCCTGGTAGTTCGACTTGTCGACCTCATGCGGCGTCAAGAGGATCGAGGGAACGACCTTGACGTCGTTGTTGTAGGTCTTGTCGTCGAGGCCGTCGGGCTTGCCGCCGGAGAGCACCTTGTCGACCAGCTGCACGGTGGCCTTGGCCAATTCGCGAGTGTCCTTGAACACGGTCGAATACTGCTCGCCCGAGATGATCAGCTTGACCGAGGCGGTCTCGGCGTCCTGGCCGGTCACGATCGGCCAGGGCTGAGCGTCCGTGCCGTAACCGACGGCGCGCAGTGAGGCGGTGATGCCGCGCGACAGGCCGTCATAGGGCGACAGAACGCCATCGACGCGGCTGCCGTCCGAATAGTTGGCCGAGAGCAGGTTGTCCATGCGCGCCTGGGCGGTGGCGGCCAGCCAGCGCAGCGTGCCGACCTTGTCCATGCCCATCTGGCCGGACTTGATCTTGATCGAGCCGTCGTCGATCAGCGGCTGCAGGACCGACATCGCGCCGTTGTAGAAGAAGAAGGCGTTGTTATCGTCCGGCGAGCCGCCGAACAATTCGACGTTCCACGGCTTGGTGTTCGCGAAGCGCTCCTTGAGGCCCTTGACCAGGGAATTCGCCTGGATGACGCCGACGCCGAAATTATCGAAGGTGGTGTAGTAGTCAACGTTCGGGGTCTTCTTGATCAGGCGGTCATAGGCGACGGTGACGACGCCGGCATCGTTGGCCTTCTGCAGCGCATCGGCCATGGTGGTGCCGTCGATCGAGGCGATGATCAGCGCCTTCGGGCCCTTGGTGATTTCGTTTTCCAGCTGGCTGAGCTGGTTCGGGATATCGTCCTGCGCATATTGCAGGTCGACCGTGTAGCCGAGCGCTTCGAGCTGGGACTTGACGGCGTCGCCGTCGTTGATCCAGCGCTGCGAGGTCTTGGTCGGCATCAGCACGCCGACGAGACCCTTGTCGGCTGCGTGCGCCGAATAGGTCGTGGCGGCAATGCCAAGGGCCGCGACAGCGGCCAGCGTCTTGATGATTTTCACATTACTCTCCCTGGTTGATGGACGCGACACCTCGGGGCTTCGCGGGCCGCGCAGTCGAGCAGAAGCGCAATCGCGCCTCTGTCGGCTTTATCGATCTCCGGTATCCTCCCAATCGGCCCCGCGACGCAGTTTCAATCGATACGATTTTGCTCGTTGCCGATCGTTGCGCCTCGGAACGCGCGAAGGGTGTGTTCCTTTGACATAACTGTCAAATGCGATCTTTGGTGGTTGCTATACCGAAACTGGTATGGTTTAGCGTGCGGCAGAGAACTGGCGGAGAGGCTCGGAAATCATGGCGGCGTTGCGCGATCCTGATGCGATTTCAGTAAGTTACGAGAAGCTCCCGGGCGACGGGGAAACACTCTTGCGCAGCGGTTTGAGCCTGCGCCATATGCGCATGATCGCCGCCCTCGACGATCACGGACGGGTGAGCGCCGCCGCCCAGGTGATGAACATCTCCCAGCCGGCCGCCTCGCGCATGATCGCCGAGATGGAAGCGGTGCTCGACGTGAAGTTGTGCGAGCGGCTGCCGCGCGGCGTAACCCTCACCCCTTACGGCCAGGCGCTCGCCAGGCGCGCCCGCTCGATCCTGCTCGAGATGCGCGAAGCCGACCGCGAGATTTCGGAGCTCAAGGCCGGCAAAGGCGGCTCGGTGTTCCTCGGCGCCGTGACCGCGCCGGCGATCGAGTTGGCCGTGCCGGCGATTCGCGAGATCCGCCGCATCTACCCGCGCATCGAGATCACGATGCAGGTGGAGACGTCGAATGTGCTTGCCCGCGAGCTGATCGCCTCCCGCCACGACTTCATCATCGCCCGCATTCCCGACGACCTCAATCCGCGGCTGTTCGAATCGCGTGTCATCGGCATCGAGAAGGCCTGCCTGATCGTGCGCCGCGGCCATCCGCTTGCCAGCGGCAGGATGGTCGGTCTGGAGGAGACGGCCGCCTATGACTGGGTCTTCCAGTCCGGCGGCTCGCCGCTGCGCCAGGCGATGGAAAGCAATTTCCTGAACCGCAACATCCCGCTTCCCGACCGCATCCTCAACACCTCTTCGCTGCTCTTGACGCTGGTGATGGTGGCGCAATCCGACGCCATCGCCCCCGTTTCGGTCCAGGTGGCCAAGTTCATCCAGAGCGCCGACGGGCTGGCGGGAGCGATCGACGTGGTGCAGACCGAATTCGACATCGAAGTCAGGCCTTACAGCCTGATTACGGTCAAGAACCGCGTGCTCTCGCCCGCCGCCAAGATGCTGCACGACTTCATTTTGCGTGAAGTGGGGTAATGGAACGAGAATGCTACTTGCACGTTCAAACCGAGCGGCGGCTCGCTGAGCCTGTTTCCGGGTGACGGACGAGTTGTCGATGCTCAACAGCTCGGGAGGTTTCGATGGAACGTCGGTTGTTTCTGACTGGAATGCTTGGCGTTGCGGGGGCAGCGGCACTTGCAGGCCTGGCCGGACCGGGCAAGGCGGTTGCCGGCGTCCCCAAAGGCAACGGAATTCTCGATGAATTGGATAAGCCGGATCCGGGCATCTACGAGGAGGATGAGCAGGCCGATCTGCTGCAGCCGGCTCAGTACTATTACCGCCGCCGTCGCTACTACCGCGATCGGTACTACCGCCGTCGTCGCCGCCGGCGGGTCTGGAGAAGGGTCTGCCGCCGCTACTGGCGCTATGGTCGGCGTCATGTCCGCTGCTGGCGCCGCCGTGTCTGGATCGGGTTCTGGCTCTAGGACGATAGCAACCACGCACCGGCGCCTGCCAGGGTGAATTGCAGACCGGGGTCTTGCATTGGTGTGCAAGACCCAAAGCTTTGCTTGCAAACCACCGACTTCACCATTGCGCATACCGCTTGGCCTGAGTGTCGAACCAGACCGGCTGGGAATCGGTCGCGTAGAACCCAATGTAAAACTGCGCAATGGCCGCTGGCGAAGTCTGGCTCAAACCCTTGCGTTGCAAGGTGGAGCGGGTAGCGGGAATCGAACCCGCGCGTTCAGCTTGGGAAGCTGACAGGCTACCATTACATCATACCCGCGCAGCAGCCTCGTTACCATGATGGCAGTGCCTCAAGCAATCGGCTCTCGTCGCGAACCTTGGATATGTTTCGACGCCCCGTCAGGTTCATACGCGCTATCTGGCCGACAATGGCGCGCCTGCTTGATGCCGAACAGCCGAGTGCGTATTTCTGAAGTCGCGCTGCCGAATCGGGGCAGCTCGAACCGGAGAACGGCCTTGTCCGCACTGACACGCTTCCTCGGCGATACGCCACTCAGGGTGCTCGTGAAGCTGCTGGTGGTTTCCTTCCTCGTCGGCCTCGTCATGCACGCCTTCGGCTGGAGCCCGATGGATGTGTTCTATGGCATCCGCCAGTTCTTCGTCGATTTGTGGAATCTCGGCTTCCACGCCATCGACCGCTTCCTGGGCTATATCCTGCTCGGTGCCGCGATCGTCGTGCCGGCCTTTATCCTGCTCAGGATCGCCAGTTACAGGAAGTAGCCTGTCGAGCCGTCAGGCATAGGCAGCTGCCGTTTCGAACAGGATGGCGTGGCGCGCGGCAAGTGCCGGCACGTCGGTCGAATAGCCGCCGCCGATGACGCCGCACAGCGGGATGCCGCGGGCGCGGAAATGGCTGATCACCGTCCTGTCGCGGGCGCGCAGGCCGTCATCGGTCAACGATAGCCGGCCGAGCCGGTCCTCGGCGTGGACATCGACGCCGGCATTGTAGAAGACGATGTCCCAGCGCCGTCTTGCGGAAAGCTCCGGAAGAATGGCGCGGAGCCGGTCGACATAGGCGGTATCGCCGGTGCCGTCGGGCAAGGCGATATCGAGATCGGAGGCGATCTTGCGCGCCGGATAGTTGCGCTCGCCATGCATGGAAAAGGTGAAGGCGCGGGGTTCGTCCTTCAGGATGTCCGCCGTGCCGTCGCCCTGATGGACATCGAGATCGACGACCAGGATGTTTTCGACGGCGCGCTCCGCAAGCAGCGCCAGCGACGCTACCGCCACGTCGTTGAAGGTGCAGAAGCCCGCGCCGTGCTCGCGCCTGGCGTGATGGCTGCCGCCGGCAGCGTTGCAGGCGATGCCGTGCTTCAGCGCCAGCCGCGCCGCCAGAACCGTACCTGCGGTGGCAAGCTGAGCCCTCAGCGACACGCGCTGGCCGACCGGAAAACCGATCTCGCGCTCGATCTTCGCTGGCACCTCGCAGGCCAGCACCTGGTCGACATAGTCGGCCGCATGCGCGAGCTTCAGCCATGCGGCCGGCGCCGGTCCCGGCATCGAAAGCGCCTCCGAAACGGCCAAGCCGCGGGCGCGCAAGGCCTCCATCAGCAACGGATATTTGCTCATCGGAAAGCGGTGGTTGACGGCGAAGCCGGCGTCGTAGTCGGGGTGGTGGACGATCTGCAAGGGCATGATGGGGCAGCCTGCGCCAGAGCTGGAATTCAGTTGGCCGCCACGGGTTGGCGATTGCGCGGCAGCGGCAAACTGGGGCACATCGGCTGTTCGATCAAGCCGCAACGAGCAAGGCAGCAATCCTTGGATAAGGGTGCGACCCAGATAAACGCCAGATCCTTCAACGTCAGCAACCGCTCGGTGCTGGCGATTGCCGTGCCGATGACGCTTGCCTATCTGACGACGCCACTGCTCGGCATCGTCGACACGGCGGTTGTCGGACAGTTCGGCGACGCGGCCCTGCTCGGCGGCCTGGCCGCAGGCGCGCTGGTGTTCGACGTCGTCTTCACCACATTCAACTTCCTGCGCTCCGGCACCACCGGCCTCGTCGCCCAGGCTTTCGGGCGCGGCGATCCGTTGGAGGAACAGGCCGTTCTCTGGCGGGCCGTGCTGATCGCGGTCGTCGCCGGCGTCGTGCTTGCCGCACTTGCCCCGCTCTTTGCCGTGGCCGGCCAGTGGTTCATGGGCGCCGAGCCGCGCGTCAGCGCGGCAATGTCGGTCTATATCCGCATCAGGCTGCTCGCCGCGCCCTTCTCGCTCACCAACTACGCCATATTGGGCTACGTGCTGGGGCGCGGCGAGGGCGGGCTCGGGCTGATGCTGCAGGCGGTGCTCAACGGCATCAACATCCTGCTCTGTTTCCTGCTCGGCCTCGAGCTCGGCTGGGGTGTCGCCGGCGTGGCCTCGGCGACCGTCACCGGTGAATTCCTGGCGATGCTGCTCGGCTTTGCCATCGTGCTCAGCCGCTTCCGCAAGCTGGAGCGGCCGTCGCGCCGGCGCATCCTCGACCTGCCGGCCTACCGGCGCATGCTGTCGCTCAACCGCGACATCATGATCCGCTCCTTCTCGCTGCTTGCCGCTTTCGCGCTGTTCACCAGGCAGGGCGCGCAGTTCGGCACGGTGACGCTCGCCGCCAACGCCGTGCTGATGAACTTCTTCCTCATCGCCGGCTACTTCCTCGACGGCTTTGCGACCGCCGCCGAGCAACTCGTCGGCCGCGCTATCGGCGCGCATGCGGCAACACCGTTCCGGCAGGCCGTGCGGCTGACGCTGATCTGGGGTTTCGGTCTCGCCGGCGTTGCGACGCTGGTGCTGCTGACGGCCGGCACCAGTCTGGTGGCGCTGGTGACGACCTCGGCGGATGTCCGCCAGGCCGCCGACGCCTACCTGCCGTGGGCCGCCTTCACGGCGCTGAGCGGCGTGCTCGCTTTCCAGATGGACGGCGTCTTCATCGGCGCCACCTGGTCGCGCGACATGCGCAACATGATGCTTGTGTCGTTCCTCGCCTTCAGCGGCGCGCTCATCACGCTGGCGCCCGCCTTCGGCAACAACGGCCTGTGGGCGGCGCTGCACGTCTTTCTGCTGGTGCGGGGTTTGAGCCTAGTTGCGGTGCTGCGGCTCAGGGTGCGAACGGCTTTTTAGCGCCTTCGTCGCGGGCAGGGCTGGCAGTGTTGATTCTTTAGCTCCAGAGGTCGGTCGACAGGTACTTCAGTCCGGAGTCGCAAATGACGACGGCTATCGTCTTGCCTGATTGATCGCCGTCTAGAAGTCGCAACGCCGCAGCCACATTCGCTCCGGAGGAGAAGCCGCCGAAGATGCCTTCGCTGCGCGCGAGCAGGCGCGTGGCCTGGCGTGCCTCATCGCCGGAAACCTGAAGATAACCATCGACGGGCACGTTGTTCAGGAACGCCAGGTCCGGCATGGCATAGCCGCCGCCTTGAATGGGATGTTCGGATTGGGTGATGGGCTCTCCCGCGAGGGCGGCGGCGCCCTTGGGCTCGACGATGAAGCACTTGATCAGGGGATTGCGTTCCTTGAGCGCCCTCGCTACCCCCGTATAGGTTCCGCCCGAGCCGACGAAGTCGACGAACGCGTCGACAGCGCCATGGCTGGCGTCCCAGATTTCCGGCCCGGTCCCGTGATAGTGCGCAAGCCAGTTCCCGTCGCGATGGAACTGATCGGCGCGAAACGCGCCTCGTTCCGCCGCCACCGCCTTGGCGGTCTGCTCGACGAGCGCCAAATCGCCACCCGATACCTGCCCCGGCACCGACCCCGGCAGTTGGTCCACGAGAATCACTTCCGCGCCGAGCGCCGTCATCATTCGCGCGCGCTCTTCAGAATTGCCTTTCGACATCACCGCGACGAAGGGGTAGCCCCTGACCGCACAGATGATCGCGAGGCCCGTGCCCATATTTCCGGAGGTAAGCTCGACCACCGTTTGTCCCGGTTTGATGGCGCCAGATCTTTCGGCTTCCTCGATTATTCCAAGCGCCGCGCGATCCTTCTTCGAAAAGCCCGGGTTGAGATATTCCAGCTTGGCGAGGATCCCGCCCTTGACGCCCGCCTGCGCCGTCAGCCTGTCGAGCCGGACCAATGGAGTGCCGCCGATCGAGTCTACGACGGAGTTCAGAACCTCGGCCATTGTCTGTCTTCCCGGTTTCGTCGGAGCTCGTCAGAGTCGCTTGGACCAGTTTGCGCAGCCGGTGTCGCGCAGTTCTCCGATGGATTTGAGACGCTCCCGATCCGCGGACCGCGCCATGCCGGCAACGATGCGCGCGGGCAGCGCCGGTCCCGCATAGATCATGCCGGTATAGAGCTGGACGAGATCGGCGCCGGCGCGGATTTTTTCCAGTGCGGTTTCCGCCGAGTCGACTCCGCCGACGCCGATGATCGCCATTTTTGGGCCAAGCAGCTTGCGCATCCGGGCGAGCACCGCCGTCGAGCGCTCGAAAAGCGGCTTGCCCGACAGCCCGCCGGCTTCGCCCGCGAGGCTTGCGCTCCGCAACCCAGCCCGCGAAAGCGTCGTGTTGGAAACGATGACTCCGTCGATCTTTTTTTCGATGACCTCGGCGGCGATGTCTTCCAGTTCCGCTTCGACGAGATCCGGCGCGATCTTGAGAAAGACAGGCGGCTGCGCCGAAGCCGCGGCACGGGCCGCCATCACGCGCGACAACAGCTCGCCGAGCTGCTCACGCGCCTGCATGTTGCGCAGGCCGGGCGTGTTGGGCGAGGAGATGTTGACGGTCAGATAGCTGGCATAGGGCGCAAAGCGGGTCACGCCGCGCTCATAGTCGCCGACGCGGTCGGCGCTGTCCTTGTTGGCGCCGATGTTGACGCCGACGATGCCGCCACGCCCCTTGCGCCCAGCAAGGCGCTTTTCGGCAACGTCATGGCCTTCATTGTTGAAGCCGAGCCGGTTGATCACGGCCCCGTCGGCAGTCAGCCGGAAGATGCGCGGCTTCGGGTTACCTGGCTGCGGCAGCGGTGTGATCGTGCCGACCTCGGCGAAGCCGAAGCCGAGCCTGAGCAGCGCATCAGGCACCTCGGCGTTCTTGTCGTAGCCGGCGGCCATGCCGAGCGGGTTGGGGAAATCGAGGCCGCAAAGGCTGACCTTGAGCCGCGCGTCGCGCGGGGATGGCGAGCCGACCGGCAGGCCGCATCTCAGCGCCGCTATGGAAAGGCCGTGCGCGGTTTCCGGATCGAAGGAGAAAAGCAGCTTCTGGCCGATCCGGTCGAGCACGCTCATTCGCCCTCCAGCATAGGGAATTGATGCCGGCCATCGCTGCCCAGCGGCAGTGGCCTTGCCCAGAGGACGGCATCGAGGTCGAGCGGGGCGTAGAGATGCGGGAACAAGGCGCCGCCGCGCGACACCTCGTATTTCAGCGCCTCACCCAGCCGCGCTCCATCGACAGCAATCAGAAGCAGGTCCGTCTCGCCAGCGAAATGCTTGGCCGCCGTCTCACGCACTTGGGCAGCGGTGGAGAAGTGGATGAAGCCGTCGGCGATGTCGATCGGCGCTCCGGTGAAACGGCCGTTCCGCTCCGCTTCGCGCCACGTGGCTTCAGGCGCGATCTTGTAGATAATCTGAGACATTGTCGCGCTATAGTCCGAACGAACCATGGGGGAAAGGGTGCTTGCGAATCTCTTCCCCATTTCAGGCGCAAACCTGTGATATTCTTGGCTCAACGGCTCATGGAGGATAAACAACATGCGTCTGCAGCACATCCTGATCCCGGCGGCGCTTTGCTCGCTGGTCGCCGCATCGGCCTATTCCGAGGAGACCGACCGCTATCGGCTCGAAAAGTCGGCCAACGGCTATGTCCGCATGGACACCCAGACCGGCGCGATGTCGATCTGCGAAGAGCGCTCCGGCCAGCTCGTCTGCAAGATGGCGTCCGACGAGCGCGCCGCCATCCAGGACGAGATCGACCGGCTGCAGAGTTCGGTGAAGGCGCTGGATGAGCGCGTCGCCAAGCTCGAGAACACGCCCTCCGCCCGGCTCGAATCCAACCTGCCGAGCGAGGAGGATTTCAACAAGACGATGAGCTACATGGAGCGCTTCTTCCGCAGCTTCATGGACATCGTGAAGGATATGGACAAGGAAGAAGGCGACGGCGGCGCGAAGCCCACTCCGCAAAAGACCTGATCCCTTGGGAAAAAGCCTGCGCGCGGCCTTTGCTGCTTGAAAACGCGCCGCGCCGCCGCATAATCGTTCCGATCCCGCAAGAAGCACACAATCAGTGATGGGACGGGGAGGAATATTTGCCGTCGGGCCACACCTTCGTCATTGCCGACGACCATCCGCTGTTTCGCGGTGCGCTGAAGGAGGCGCTTGCCGGCATCGGCGATGTCGCCGCCATCCACGAGGCCGGCGATTTCGAAAGCGCCAAGGCGCTTGTCCTTGCCAATGAAGACATCGACATGGTGCTGCTCGACCTCTCGATGCCGGGCGCCAGCGGCCTGTCGGGCCTGATCTCTCTGCGCGGCATCCATTCCTCGGTGCCGCTGGTGGTGGTGTCGGCCCATGACGATCCAGTCACCATCCGCCGCGCGCTCGATCTCGGCGCTTCCGGTTTCATCTCCAAATCGGCAAGCATGGAGGAAATTCGCGCCGCCGTGCAGGCCGTGCTTGCCGGTGATATCGCCGCGCCCGCCGGGATCGAGCTCGGCGTCGAGCGCGATCCCGAGATTTCGGAGCTGATCAAGCGGCTGCAGGCGCTGACGCCGCAGCAGACGCGGGTGCTCGGCATGCTGGCCGAAGGGCTGCTCAACAAGCAGATCGCCTATGAGCTTGGCGTCTCCGAGGCCACCATCAAGGCGCATGTCTCGGCCATATTGCAAAAGCTCGGCGTCGACAGCCGCACCCAGGCGGTCATCCAGCTTTCCAAGATCGGCGGCGACCCGCTGCAGCCAGTGGGCTGATCGCTGGCCCTTTTGCGTCAAGGCTGCTCCTCCATCGCCGGGCCTGACGACTAAAGCGCGTCGCGATCTTTCAGATTCGCTCAGTGCGCTTTAGGTCATTGATTTTACGCGTGTCTTGCCCCCGAAACCGGTTCCCACTTTCGGGAGACATGCTTTAGGCCGCGGCTTTCTCCGGCCTGGAGGCCTCTGCGTCGAAACTCGCCTCTCAAGTCGCCATGCCAGAAACGTGCCGCGCCCTCCCGATCGCTACGCCCAATCCGAGCGAAGCGATCGCCACCAGCGGAATGCCGGCGACCCAGGGCAGGCGGGGCGCAAGCGCATAGAGCGCTGTGCCGATCGAGGGTCCGAGCGAGTCCTTGAGGTCGACCGCCACCGACGAGGCCGCCATATAGGAGGCGCGTCGCGCCACGGGCGCGAGCGCGTTGACCGCTGTCGGCACGAGCGGCCCGACCAGCATCTGCGCCACCGAGCACAGGCTGACGGCGGCAATCAGCGAGGGCGTTGCCGGCGACGCCATGAGCAGGACAAAGGCGGCGATGGTCGAGAGGCCGGCGCCGGCGGTCAGCCAAAGTGCTGTTCGCGCCTCGGCAAAGCGGCTCACCAGCATCTGCAAGCCCACGGTCAAAGCGGCCGCATAGGCGAACAGCGTGCCGATGCCGGATGGGGAAAGCGTGCCGGCGTCCTGCGCATAGAGCGGGATGACGGCCTCGATCCAGTTGCCGGAAATCTCGAATAGCACGACCCAGAGGAGCAGCTTCGCCAGGCGGCCGTCGCGGAAGGCCGGCAGCAGCGCCGACAGGCCTTCCTCCTCTTCCTCTTCGTGCTGACCGCCGGCGCGCCCGCTGCCGATCGTCTCGCCAAGCGCCGCCAGCATCACGACACCGCCCAGAATGAGCATGCCGCCGGCGGCGAGAAACACGGTGCTGAGCGACAGCAGCGCCAGCAGGGCGCCGCAGGGCGGTCCGAGGATCTGTCCCGCGCTCGAGCTGACGCGCGCCATGCTGAACCAGCGCGGATGCGCTGACGGCTCGGTCACATCGGCGATCGCGGTGAGGATGGTCGGATGGAGCACCGACTCGCACATGCCGGTCAAAATGAGCACGATCGCGGTTGCTGCAACGCCGTGGATGAAGAACAGGGCGACGAAGCCGCACCCCACGCCGAGCGATGAGAAAATCAGCACCGGCCGCCGGCCAACCCGATCGGCGATGCCGCCGATCAGCGGCGCCGCGATCAATTCGCCGCCGGCATAGCAGCCGAACAGCAGCCCGATCGCGCCTATGGGAATGTCGGCTTCGCTGCTGGCCCAGAGCGGAAAGAACGGCACCAGCGCGCCGTCGGCGAAGCCGGCGCAGAAGAACAGGAAGAGGCCGAGCAGCGCCGGGCGCGGCAGCCCGCGCCAGGAGGATGAAATTGCGGTCATGATGTCACCTAGCGTCAAAGACCCGGGGCTCGAGGCCCGAGGGCCGGGATGGCGCGTTGGCTGACGTGAACGCCTACGGCCGCTCGAAGAGCGGCGTGAGTGTTGATATGCTTGTGCCGGGCTTTTCAGCCGAGCCGCATCGACAGTTCGACGTCGTCGCCGAACGGCGTCGACATATAGCCGCCCGCCGGCGAGCGCACCCGCTCCAGATATTCCGGAGAGAAGTCGGCATTGTCGGCGATGACTAGCGCGCCGGGCCTGAGCCGGCTCTCTACCAGGCCGAGGATTTCCGGGTAGAGCGCCTTCGCGCCGTCGAGCAGCAGAAGGTCTATGCGGTCGGGCAGGTCGGCGCTCAGCGTCTCCAGCGCATCGCCCTCGCGGATATCGACCAGGTCGAGAAGGCCGCCTTCGGCGAGATTGGCCCTGGCGCGCACCACCTTGGAGGGTTCGAATTCCGTGGTGATCAGGCGGCCGCCGCCATTGTCCCTGAGTGCCGCGGCAAGATAGAGCGTCGAGATGCCGAACGAAGTGCCGAACTCGACGATGATACGCGCGCCGGTGCTGCGCGCCAGCATGTAGAGCAGCGTGCCGGTCTCAGGCGAAACCGCGAGCCAGAGATCCTTCAGGCTGCCGTAGAAATCGAGGTATTCGGTCTTGCTGCCGAGCAGCCGCGCCCGTTCCTCGCGCGAGTACCGGGCCATCGCCGGGCTGGTCGCGGCATTGGCTTCCTTGAACAGGCGGGCGAGCAGGGGCGCCAGCGGGGTTTCGGTCAGGGTGGTCATGGTGGGCTCCGATTGGTTGCGTTCTTGTGTTGCTTCGAAAAATACGAATAATCCTTCAGGTTTCCAATTCGCATTTCCCAAGCGCTGCCATGATCCAACGCCCAAGCCCTTCAATTTCCACCCGAAAACAGCCCAAACAGGCGCGCGCGACGGAGCTCGTCGCGGCGATTCTGCAGGCGGCTGCTCAGGTTTTGGCGAGCGAAGGCGCGCAGCGTTTCACCACCACGCGCGTCGCCGAGAAGGCGGGCGTCAGCGTCGGCTCGCTCTATCAATATTTCCCGAACAAGGCGGCGTTGCTGTTTCGCTTGCAGAGCGACGAGTGGCGGCAGACGACCGAGCTTTTGTGCGGCATCCTCGAGGACGTCGGAAAACCGCCGCTCGAACGGATACGCACGCTGGTGCATGCCTTCATACGCTCCGAGTGCGAGGAGGCGGCGGTGCGTGGGGCACTGAACGATGCCGCCCCCCTCATATGAGGCGAGTTGTGTCAACGGTAGCGGCGGCGAAATCAC
>NZ_LPVS01000050.1:0-59713 GCF_014843905.1 Mesorhizobium silamurunense
GGGCGCGGCGCGGCGGCCTGCTGCTGGCCGCTGTCGCCGGTCAGCGCCGGGCGGCGGGGTGCTGCCAGCCTTATGTCGCGTTCGACGACGACATCCGTCGGGCCGCCGATGAGGATCAGGTGTTCGATATCGTCGCGCCGCACCAGCACCAGCCGGCGGTGGCTGTCGACAGCGGTGGCGTCCATGACGGCGAGCCGCGTCTTGCGGTTCCTGCCGCCGGCAACGAAGGTGCCGAAAGTCAGGTTGCGGACCACCTTGATGACGAGGAGGACGACGACCAGCAGGATAAGGGCTGCAAACGTCCACAGGATTGCTGCGACATAACCCGGACCCGCCACGCTATCCAGCCACTGCAGCATCGGTGCACCCAATCGCCTTCTTGAGGTGAGGCGACACTAGACCTTAGGGACTAGCCGCCGCAAGGCGGCATCACCCATCGTGAACAGTTTGAAACATGAATCGTTGATTTTATCGGACATTTGCCGCCGGGGCCTTTTCCGCTACAGGAGAATGTGATTCAACCGGCCGTTCGCGGGTGTCGGGGCATCGGAATCACGAGCAGGGGGCACATGGCCAAGGAAACGCGCGGCGATTTCTATCCGGTACCGATCGTCGACCAAAACACGCGTCCGGGCGCCGTCGCCAGGCTCATCGTCTTCATCGTCGTCTTGACCGGCGCAGCGGTCGTCTTCGGGTTGTTCCGCGAGCGCCTCGGCGATCCGTTCCTGCTCGGCATGCTGGGCGTGCTCGCCATGATCGGCGTCGGCTTTCTGTTCGCGACGGCTATCGGCTTCGTGCAGATCGCCCCGCGTTCGACCGGCGACGAGCTGTCCAAAGCCTTCGTCGATTCGATGTCGCAAGGTCTCCTGGTCACCGACACCAAGGGTCGCGTTATCTACGCCAACCGGGCCTACGCCGACATGACGGGCGCCGCTTCGGCGGCGGACCTCAAGACGGTCGAAGGGCTGCTTTCGGATGTTCCCGAGGCCTCGATGACCATCTACCGGCTGGCGTCCGGACTGCGCGACGGCCAGGCCGGCGACGGTGAATTCCGCCTGGCGCAGTCGATCAAGCCCGGGGCCGAGCCCGGCGCGCGCTGGTACCGCGCCCGGGCCCGCGCCTTCAACGTGCCGGGTCAGCGGCTGCCGATGCTTGCCTGGCAGATCGCCGACATCTCGCAGGAGCGGGCGGAGCAGGAGCGGTTCTTCCTCGACCTGCAAAAGGCGATAGACCATCTCGACCACGCGCCGGCCGGCTTCTTCTCGGCCGACCAGGAAGGCCGCGTCACCTATATCAACGCCACACTTGCCGAATGGCTGGGCATCGACCTTGCCAGCTTCACTCCGGGCGCGGTCACGCTGCCGGAGATCGTCGCCGGCGACGGCATGGCGCTCGTCCGCTCGGTCAAGGCGGATCCCGGCACCACGCGCAATGCCGTCATCGACCTCGATCTCACGACAATGAGCGGCCAGGCGCTTCCGGTCCGCTTCATGCACCGCGTTTCGGCAAGCCGCGAAGGGGTGAACGGGCCGACCCGCACCATCGTGCTCAACCGCACCCAGGGCGAGGATGCTTCCGCGGACCTCCGCGCCTCGGAGGTCCGCTTCACCCGCTTCTTCAACTCGACGCCGATGGCGATTGCCGGCGTCGATCCCGGCGGGCGCATCCTGCGCACCAACGCGCCGTTCCTGTCGCTGTTTTCGTCCGTCGTCGACCGCGACGCAGTCGACCGGCGCGTGCGCTTCGAGACCGTGGTGCATGAGCGCGACCGGCCGGCCTTTGCCGCCGCCTTCGAGAAGGCGCGGCAGCGGCAGGCCAATATCGAGCCGATCGACTCGCTGCTGCCCGGCCATGAGGAGCGCCACATCCGCTTCTACGTCAATGCGGTCGCTGACGGCGCCGGCGAGGGAGCAGAGGAATCGGCCATAGTCTACGCCGTCGAGACCACCGAGCAGAAGGCGCTCGAGGGCCAGATGGCGCAGAGCCAGAAGATGCAGGCGGTCGGCCAGCTTGCCGGCGGCATCGCGCACGACTTCAACAACGTGCTTACCGCCATCATCATGGCGTCGGACCTTCTGCTCACCAATCACCGGCCGTCGGACCCGTCCTTCCCCGACATCATGAACATCAAGCAGAACGCCAACCGCGCGGCGTCGCTTGTCAGGCAATTGCTCGCCTTCTCGCGCAAGCAGACCTTGCGGCCGGAAGTGCTCAACCTGACCGATGTGCTTGCCGATCTTCGGATGCTGCTTGCCCGCCTGGTCGGCAACGACATCAGGCTGAAGATCGACCACGGCCGCGATCTGTGGCCCGTCAAGGTCGACATCGGCCAGTTCGAGCAGGTGGTGGTCAATCTCGCCGTCAACGCACGCGACGCGATGCCGGCCGGCGGCGACCTTACCGTGCACACCCGCAACGTCATGGCCGAAGAGTGCAAATCCTTCGCCTATCGCGAGCTTGCGCCGGCCGACTACGTTCTCGTCGAGGTCGAGGACACCGGCAGCGGCATCGCGCCGGACGTGCTGAAGAAGATCTTCGAACCCTTCTTCACCACCAAGGAGGTCGGCAAGGGCACAGGCCTCGGTCTCTCGATGGTCTACGGCATCATCAAGCAGACCGGCGGCTTCATCTACTGCGATTCCGAGGTCGGCAAGGGGACGGTGTTCCGTATCTTCCTGCCGCGCCACGTCGCCGAGGTGAAGAAGGCGAGCGAGCCGGTCGACGCCGCGGCGGCCGCCGCCACGTCGGCCAAGTCGGCCGATACCGCCAAGGATCTCTCCGGTTCTGCGACCGTGCTTCTGGTCGAGGACGAGGATGCCGTTCGCATGGGTGGCGTGCGGGCGTTGACCTCACGCGGTTACACAGTGCACGAGGCGTCTTCCGGCGTCGAGGCGCTGGAGGTCTTCGAGGCCCTCGGCGGCAAGGTCGACATCGTCGTGTCCGATGTGGTGATGCCGGAAATGGACGGCCCGACGCTGCTTGGCGAGCTGCGCAAGCGGCAGCCGGACATCAAGTTCGTCTTCGTTTCCGGCTATGCCGAGGACGCCTTCGCCAGAAACCTGCCGGCCGACGCGCATTTCGGCTTCCTGCCCAAGCCCTTCTCGCTCAAGCAACTGGCGACGATCGTCAAGGACGTGCTGGAATCCTAAAACAGCTAGCGCTTGCACATTGCTGCGACCCTGCCATGATGGAGATAGGATGGGTCCTATCATGGGGGTGATAGCGCGTGACGCCGCACATCGAGGCGGGCAGGGGAGATTACGCCGAAACGGTGCTGCTGCCGGGCGACCCCGAGCGCGCTCAATGGATGGCGGAAACTTTTCTCGAGGCGCCACGCTGCGTCAATCGCCGCCGGGGCGCGCTTGGCTTCACCGGCCTGTTCCGCGGCAAGCCGGTCAGCATCCAGGCGACCGGCATCGGGGTCTCGTCCTTTCTGATCTATGCCTACGAGCTGCTTGATTATCATGGCGTCAAGACGCTGATCCGCACAGGAACATGCGGCGCGCTGTCCGAGAACGTTCCGCTGCGGGGCCTGGTCGTTTCCAGCGCCGTACGCGCCGAGGGGGCGATCAGCGGGCAGGTGTTCGGACTGTACCAGCCGGCGGGGCCCGATGAGGCGCTTCATGCGCTGGCGCTGCAGCGGGCCGCCGATCTCGGCATAGCCTGCAGCGCCGGGCTGACGGTCTGCAGCGACGTCTTCCATCATCCCGACGGCCGCGCCCGGTTCGACGAGCCCAGGGCGCTCGGCGCGCTGGCGGTCGATATGGAAACCAGCGCGCTCTACCGCATCTCGGCGCGGTTCGGCGCGCGCGCGTTGTCGCTGCTTACCGTGGTCGACCACGTCGCCACGGACGAGCAGACCGACTATTCCGAACGCCAGGCGTTGTTCGCCGACATGACGCGCCTGGCGCTCGAAGTGGCCGTGGAGAGCTAGGCAGCTACCTGTTTCAGCGCAGCTTGCTCTGTCGCGGTCGGCCGGTGACCGCGCAGATAGAGCGCGCAGGTCGTGCGCAGCATCGAAGCGAAGTTCGGAATCTGGCCGTTGATCTCGATCGCCTCGTCATAGAGCGTCGAGATGAATTTGGGCGTCGTCAGGCCCTGGCTTTCGGCGATCTCGTCGAGCAGCGCCCAGAACGTCGCCTCAAGCTGGATGCTCGTCGAATGCCCGTCGATCCGGATCGACCGGTTGATCTGCCGGTAGCCTTCCGGATCCTGTCCGGCAAAGACCCTGCACATCGTTACCTCCCGTTCTTGTTGGTCTTGGGCGCCGATTGGGTGATTGGCGCCTTTTGAACACTGCCTGCGCTTTCATCTTCGGCCTGACAAACCGTGTCGGCAATCGGACTTTCGTCCTTAAAACTGGCGCGACACTACCCGTTTTCCGGCCGCATGCGTGGTAATCGGCTGCCACCACCTTTTTTCGCCGGCGCGCATAATCGGCTTCGAAACCACGAAAAGCTGCGGAGTCCGATTTGGCGAAGGCGATCCATACCATGATCCGGGTTCTCGACGAGGCCCGATCCGTCGATTTCTACAGCAAGGCCTTCGGCCTCGATGTCGCGCAGCGGCTCGATTTCGAGACTTTCACGCTGATCTATCTCAGCAATGCCGATGCTCCATTCGAGGTCGAGCTGACGGTCAACAAGGGACGCATGGAGCCTTATGCGCTGGGCGACGGCTATGGTCATCTCGCCGTCTCCGTCGCCGATCTCGACAGCGAGCACGACCGGCTCGGCGCGCTCGGCCTCAACCCGAAGAAGATCGTGGAGTTCAACCGCGACGGAGCGCTCATCGCCCGCTTCTTCTTCATCGAGGACCCCGACGGCTACAAGATCGAGGTCCTGCAGCGAGGAGGGCGCTTCCAATAGGGGACAAATGCCGCGCGGACCGACGCGGCGCCAGCATCGGCACTCGCCAGAGTGCGAACAGCAAGCAGGGAGGAAACTATGGTCACGATCTATGAGAGGAAGCAGCCCCAAGAAAGGAAACTTGGCCTTTCGCGGCGCGAGCTTCTCAAGCGCGGCGGCGCAGGCGCGCTGCTCATCATTTCCGGCAGCGCCGTCATCAGCCCCGAACATGCCTGGGGGCTGGAAACCTCGGCGCTGAAGCCCGAGACGATGGCGACACTGATCCAGGTGGCGCGCGACATCTATCCGCATGATCAGGTGCCGGACAAATATTACGCCATTGCCGTCAAGGGTCATGACGAGACGGCAGCCAAGGATCCGGCCCACAAGGAGCTGATCGAGAAGGGCATCGCCGATCTCGACAAGAAGGCTGGTGAGGGCGGTTATCGCGGGCTTGGCTGGGAAGAGCAGCGGGTCGCACTGCTCAAGGAGATCGAGAAGACGCCGTTCTTCCAGGCGGTGCGCGGCGGCCTTGTGGTCAGCCTCTACAACCAGAAGGAGGTGTGGCCGATCTTCGGTTACGAGGGCGAGTCCTATTCCAAGGGTGGTTACATCGCGCGCGGCTTCAACGACATCGAGTGGCTCTGAGCCGCTTTGTGCCAAACCGCGTTTGACCGATTGAACCGCTTTTGACCGATTTCATGGGAGGAAACCATGGCAGCACAATTTGATCTCAAGAACGACGGCGTGGTCGTCATCATCGGCTCGGGCGCCGGCGGCGGCACGCTCGGCAACGAGTTGGCGCAGAAAGGCATCGACGTCGTCATCCTCGAAGCGGGCGCCCGCCACGAATACGAGGACTTCGTCAATGACGAGTGGGATTCCTTTGCCCAACTTGCCTGGAAGGACAAGCGCGCCACCTCCGGCGACTGGCGCGTGGCGAAGGATTTCCCGAACCTGCCAGCCTGGATCGTCAAGTCGGTCGGCGGCTCGACCACGCACTGGGCGGGCGCGTCGCTGCGCTTCCAGGAGCACGAGTTCAAGACGCTTTCGACCTACGGCAAGGTGAAGGGCGCGAACCTTGTCGACTGGCCCGTGACGCTCGCCGAGATGGAGCCCTATTACGCCAAGGCCGAAGCCAAGATGGGTGTGACCGGCACCAACAACTGGCCGCGCCTGCCCGGCAACAACAACTTCAAGGTGCTCAAGGCCGGCGCCGACAAGCTCGGCTACAAGGAATGCCACACCGGCAACATGGCCATCAATTCGGTTGAGCGCGACGACCGCAACTCCTGTCAGCAGACAGGCTTCTGCTTCCAGGGCTGCAAATGGGCCGCCAAATGGTCGACGCTCTACACCGAGATTCCGAAGGGTGAAGCGACCGGCCATCTCGAGGTCCGGCCGAATTCGATGGTCATCAAGATCAACCATGATGCCTCGGGCAAGGTGACCGGCGTCGTCTATGCCGACAAGGACGGCAAGCTGCAGGAACAGAAGGCCCGGATCGTCGCGGTCGCCGGCAATTCGATCGAAAGCCCGCGCCTGCTGCTCAACTCCGAATCGAGCAAGTTCCCACACGGGCTTGCCAATTCGTCGGGGCAGGTGGGCAAGAACTATATGCGCCACACGACCGGCTCGGTCTACGCCATCTTCGACAAGCCGGTGCATATGTATCGCGGCACGACCATGGCCGGCATCATCCGCGACGAGGCGCGCCACGATCCTTCGCGCGGCTTCGTCGGCGGCTACGAGATGGAGACGCTATCGCTCGGTCTGCCGTTCATGGCGGCCTTCCTCAATCCCGGCGGCTGGGGCCGCTCCTTCACCACGGCGCTCGACCACTACGACCACATGGCGGGCCTGTGGATCGTCGGCGAGGACATGCCGCGCGAGGAGAACCGCATCACGCTGCACAAGGACGAAAAGGACGAGCACGGCATGCCGATCGCCGACGTCCATTTCGACGACCATGCCAACGACACGGCAATGCGTGATCACGCCTACAAGCAAGGCCAGGCGCTCTACGCGGCTGTTGGAGCGACACGAACCTTCCCGACGCCGCCTTATCCCTCAACCCACAATCTCGGCACCAACCGGATGAGCGAGAAGCCGGCCGACGGCGTCGTCAACAAGCACGGCCAGGCGCACGACATCAAGAACCTGTTCGTCTCCGACGGCAGTCAATTTACCACCGGCGGCGCCGAAAACCCGACACTGACGATAGTGTCGCTGGCCATCCGCCAGGCCGACTACATAGCCGCACAGATGTCGGCGAAAAGCATCTAGTTCCACCTCCCGGCTGCCTGCTGGCGCGGGACCCGATCGGGTTCCGCGCCTTTTTTGTCAGGGGGGCGGAATCGGTCAGGGGCGGCTGCGGACGGGCCGCCGCTATCCCTTGGTGCAGGTCGACGCCGTGAAGGCGCCGTCGGGCTGCTTCATGATGATGTCGAAGGACGGGCTGCCCGGGCCGTCGAGTGTCGCCTGCGTCGTCGAGATCGAATTGCCGCCGCTGGTGTAGCCGCCGACAGGACCGAGCCAACTGATCTCGCCATTGGGATTCATCTGGTAATTGTAGGCCTGTGGCGCTGCGCCGAAGGTCACTGGACCGCTGTAAAGATCACCCTTGATGGTGATGTCGCCGAGATTGATGAACATGCCGAGCAGATAGACCTCGCAGTGATAGGTCCCGTCGGGCAGCTTGCCGTCTGTGAAATCTGCGCGGGCACCGCCGGCGGCGGACGCGAGAAGCAGGAAGCTCAGGATGATTCGTAAAGCCATGACGTCGCTCGTTTGCGCGGCGACCTTGCCCTATTTTGCCACCGTCTCGCAACCGCCGGCAAATTGCGGTATGCCAAGCTTAGATTAAAGTTTGGGCATTTTTACCATTTGAGCAAAATCTGGGCAGATATGCGCAAAGTTTTCTCAATCCGTCCGCGCCCGAAGAGTCCCGATATGTTCGACGGCTATGTGATAACCGATTGTAAACACTGATCTATCGCTCCGCACCCTGCCACGCTGCCGTGTTTGGCACGTCGCTTGCACCGCTATGTTGCGATGCAAAACAACCAGCTTGGGAGCGTGGAACATGAGGGGTAATTTCTCGACAATAACAAAAATGTTTTCGGCCGGCGTGATCGCTGCCGGCCTGTCGATGTCGGTGCCCGCCAAGGCCGCCGACGACACGATCAAGGTCGGCATCCTCCATTCGCTGTCGGGGACCATGGCGATTTCGGAGACGACGCTGAAGGACGTCATGCTGATGCTGATCGAGGAGCAGAACGCCAAGGGCGGCCTGCTCGGCAAGAAGCTCGAGGCGGTCGTCGTCGATCCGGCTTCCAACTGGCCGCTGTTCGCCGAAAAGGCGCGCGAGCTGATCTCCAAGGACAAGGTGGCGGCGGTGTTCGGCTGCTGGACCTCGGTGTCGCGCAAGTCGGTGCTGCCGGTGTTCAGCGAGCTCGACAACATCCTGTTCTATCCCGTCCAGTACGAGGGCGAGGAGAGCGAGCGCAACGTCTTCTATACCGGTGCCGCGCCGAACCAGCAGGCCATTCCGGCCGTCGACTATCTGATGAGCGCCGATGGCGGCTCGGTGAAGCGCTGGGTGCTCGAAGGCACCGACTACGTCTATCCGCGCACCACCAACAAGATCCTCGAGGCGTACCTCAAGTCCAAGGGCGTGCCGGCCGAGGACATCATGGTCAACTACACGCCGTTCGGCTTCTCCGACTGGCAGACCGAGGTTTCGGCGATCAAGAAGTTCGGTTCGGCCGGCAAGAAGACGGCGGTCGTGTCGACGGTCAACGGCGACGCCAACGTGCCGTTCTACAAGGAACTCGGCAACCAGGGCATCAAGGCCGAGGACATCCCGGTCATGGCGTTCTCGGTCGGCGAGGAAGAACTGGCCGGCCTCGACACCGGTCCGCTGGTCGGCCATCTCGCCGCCTGGAACTATTTCGAGAGCGTCGACACGCCCGAGAACAAGAAGTTCATCGACGACTGGCACAAGTTTATCAAGAACGACAAGCGCACCACCAACGACCCGATGGAAGCCCATTACATCGGCTTCAACATGTGGGTGAAGGCCGTCGAGAAGGCCGGCACCACCGATCCGGACAAGGTGATCGACGCCATGGTCGGCGTGTCGGTGCCGAACCTGACCGGCGGCTATTCGACGATGATGCCGAACCACCACATCACCAAGCCGGTGCTGATCGGCGAAATCCAGGCCGACGGCCAGTTCGAGACCGTCTCGCAGACGCCGGGCCTAGTGATGGGCGACGAATGGTCCGACTACCTGCCGGATTCCAAGGACTTGATCTCCGATTGGCGCGCGCCGCTCAGCTGCGGCAACTTCAACGTCGCCACCGGCAAGTGCGGCGGCAAGGGCACCAACTGATCCTCCCAGGTCTGTCGGATCGCGGAGTGGCCCCACGATCCGAGACCGCAGCCTGGGCGGGCCAATCCTCCGGCCCGCCCAGGCAATCTTCAAACCTTTGAGAACAGCTCGAAGACGATGAACTTGCTGCGCGCGATTGGACTGTTGCTGCTGCTGACAATGGCAAGTCTGTTGCCGTCGAGCGCGGCCGAAGCCGATCTCCGGGCAATCATCGCCAAATTCGCGACTGCCACCAACTTTTCGGCCACTGAGGCCGTCGTGCGCGAACTGGCCACGAGCGGCGATCCGGCCGTCGAGCGCCCGCTTTCGGCGCTCGCCGACGGCAATCTCTACATCCGCAAGGCCGATTCCCAGGTCTTCGTCGGCAAGGAGGCGGGTGACGGCATCGAAGTGCTCGATCCGCTGAGCGGCGAGAAGGCGGCCGACGCGGCCAAAGCCGACCTCACCAAGATCAAGGTCAACAATAGCCTGCGCCGCGTCATCCGCGATGCGCTGGGCACGCTGACGCTACGGGCCAAGGATGCGAGCGTGCGCCTTGCCGCGGCTGCGACCATGTTCAAGACGCCCGGCGCGGCGAACATCGAACCGCTTGACGCCGCCATCGCCGCCGAGACCGATGCCAGCGTCAAGGTCCTGTTCGAACAGGCGCGTGCGGCGTCGGTTCTGGTTTCGGACAAGCCCGAAGCCGACAAGCTGGCCGCCGTCTCGGTCATCGCGGCGCGCGGCGACCGCGATGCGCTTTCCCTGCTGACGTCGGTCGAGGCCGGCGCCCAGGGCACCGTCAAGGAGGCTGCGAGCGCCGCCGTCAGTCGCATTAATTCGACGCTGGCGCTGTGGGATGCCGGCCAGAACATCTGGTACGGCATCTCGCTCGGATCGGTGCTGCTGCTTGCCGCGATCGGGCTCGCCATCACCTTCGGCGTCATGGGCGTCATCAACATGGCGCATGGCGAGATGGTGATGCTCGGCGCCTATACCACCTTCGTCGTCCAGCAGGTGATCCGTACCTCATTCCCGGGCCTGTTCGACTGGTCGCTGGTCATCGCGCTGCCGCTCGCCTTCCTGGTTGCGGCGCTGGTCGGGCTTGCCATCGAGCGCGGCATCATCCGCTTCCTCTATGGCCGCCCGCTGGAAACGCTTTTGGCCACCTGGGGCGTTTCGCTGATCCTGCAGCAGGCGGTGCGCACCATCTTCGGGCCGACCAACCAGGAGGTCGGCAATCCGTCCTGGATGTCTGGCTCTTTCGATGTCGGCCAACTTGCGATCACCTGGAACCGGCTGTGGATCCTGGTGTTCGCGCTCGCCGTGTTCGCGGTGCTGCTCTACGTCATGAAGCGCACGCCCTGGGGGCTGCAGATGCGCGCCGTCACCGCCAACCGCCGCATGGCTGCTTCGATGGGCATCCGCACGCCATGGGTTGACGCGCTGACCTTCGCGCTCGGCTCCGGCATTGCAGGCATTGCCGGCGTGGCGCTCAGCCAGATCGACAATGTCTCGCCCAATCTCGGCCGCGGCTACATCATCGACAGCTTCATGGTCGTCGTCTTCGGCGGCGTCGGCAATCTCTGGGGCACGCTGGTCGGCGCCTTCTCGCTCGGCATCGTCAACAAGGTCCTCGAGCCCTACGCCGGCGCCGTGCTCGGCAAGATCGTCGTGCTGGTGCTGATCATCCTGTTCATCCAAAAACGCCCGCGCGGCCTGTTCGCGCTCAAGGGCAGGGCGGTGGAAGCATGATCACGCAGCGTTTCTTCGGTGCCGACCGTCGCATCGCGATCACCGTCCTGGTCCTGCTGGCAGCGGCCGTCATCGTGCCGCTGCTCAACCTTGCGGTTTCGCCGACGAGTGCCTTCTATATCCCGCCTTACATCGTCGCGTTGGTCGGCAAGTATCTCTGCTATGCGCTGCTCGCCTTGGCGCTCGATCTCGTCTGGGGCTATTGCGGCATCCTCTCGCTCGGCCATGGCGCCTTCTTCGCGCTCGGAGGCTATGCGATGGGCATGTATCTGATGCGCCAGATCGGCTCGCGCGGCGTCTACGGCAACCCGATCCTGCCGGATTTCATGGTGTTCCTGAACTACAAGGAGCTGCCCTGGTTCTGGTACGGCTTCGACCATTTCTGGTTTGCGGCACTCATGGTGCTGGCGGTGCCCGGACTGCTCGCCTTCGTGTTCGGCTGGTTCGCCTTCCGCAGCCGCGTCACGGGTGTGTACCTCTCGATCATCACCCAGGCGATGACCTACGCGCTGCTGCTTGCCTTCTTCCGCAACGACATGGGTTTTGGCGGCAACAACGGCCTGACCGATTTCAAGGACATTCTCGGCTTCAACGTGCAAGCCAACGCGACGCGTTCGGCGCTGTTTGCAGCGAGTGCGGTCACGCTTGCGCTCGCGGTTCTTCTCACCGCGGCGATCGTGCGCTCCAAATATGGCAAGCTCCTGATGGCGGTGCGCGACGCCGAGAGCCGCACGCGCTTCCTCGGCTGGCGGGCGGAGAACGTCAAGCTGTTCGCCTTCACCGTCTCGGCGATCATGGCCGGCATTGGCGGGGCGCTCTACGTGCCGCAGGTAGGCATCATCAATCCCGGCGAGTTCGACCCGGCCAACTCGATCGAGGTGGTGATCTGGACCGCTGTCGGCGGGCGCGGCACCATTGTCGGTCCGATCGTCGGCGCGCTCCTCGTCAACGCCGGCAAATCCTGGTTCACCGGCGTGCTGCCGGAATTCTGGCTGTTCGCGCTGGGCGGATTGTTCGTCGCCGTCACGCTCTTCCTGCCCAAGGGCATCGTCGGCATGTGGGATTCGTGGCACGGCAGGGCCAAGGCGCTGCGCGCGGCCTCGCTCGCCGCGGAAGCCGGCGCCGATCCGGAAGAACCTCCAGCCAAGATCGTGCGCTCGGCCGCACGAACGCCAGGCGCCTGGTCCGCCTCCGGTCCCGAACCGCAGCCGGCGGAGTGAGCGATCATGAGCAAGTCGAACACCATCCTCTATCTCGACGGCGTCTCGGTTTCCTTCGACGGTTTTCGCGCCATCAACAATCTGTCGCTGGTGCTCGACAAGGGCGAGATGCGCGCGATCATCGGCCCCAACGGCGCCGGCAAGACGACGATGATGGACATCGTCACCGGCAAGACGCGGCCGGACGAGGGCGAGGTGTTCTTCGACGGCCAGGTCGACCTGACCAGGCACGACGAGGCTGAGATCGCCATGATGGGCATCGGCCGCAAATTCCAGAAGCCGACGGTCTTCGAGAGCCACAGCGTCGAGGACAATCTGATGCTGGCGCTGAAAGGGCCGCGCTCGATCTTCCCGGCCCTGTTCCATCACCGTTCGACCGCCGAAACGCAGCGCATCGACGACATCCTCGGCATCATCCGTCTCGGCGACAAGCGCGGCGAGCTTGCCGCCAATCTCAGCCACGGCCAGAAGCAGTGGCTGGAGATCGGCATGCTCTTGGCGCAGGACCCGAAGCTGCTGCTCGTCGACGAGCCTGTCGCCGGAATGACGGACGCCGAAACCGAGGAAACCGCACGGCTGCTCAAGGATATCGCCCGCGATCACTCTGTGATCGTCGTCGAGCACGACATGCATTTCGTGCGCGAGCTCGGCGTCAAGGTCACCTGCCTGCACGAGGGCTCCGTGCTGTCGGAAGGCACTCTCGATTTCGTTTCGGCCGACGAGCGCGTCGTCGAAGTCTATCTGGGGCGGTGAGCATGGTCTGGCGGGTTCCGTTCTGCCGGTTCGATTTCGCTTTTCTGAAGCGCTGGAGAAGGAGGATCTGACCATGCTCGAAGTCTCCAATGCCACGCTCCACTATGGCGCCGCGCAGGCGCTGCGCGGCGTTTCGCTGAAGGCCGGCGCGGGCAAGATCACCTGCGTGCTCGGCCGCAACGGCGTCGGCAAGACCAGTTTGATGAGATCGATCGTCGGCCATCACCGGCTGACGAGCGGAAGCGTTGCCTTCGAGGGGAAGGCGCTCGACCGGAGCGCGGCGTATGACCGCGCCCGGTCGGGCATCGCATTCGTGCCGCAGGGCAGGGAAATCTTTCCCCTGCTCACGGTGCGCGAAAACCTGGAATCGGGCTTCGCGCCGCTGAGGCGCGGCGACCGCAACATTCCGGCGCATGTCTTCGAGCTGTTCCCGGTGCTGAAGCAGATGCTGGGCCGCCGCGGCGGCGACCTGTCCGGCGGCCAGCAGCAGCAGCTCGCCATCGGCCGCGCGCTGGTGATGCGGCCGAAGCTGCTCGTGCTCGACGAGCCGACCGAAGGCATCCAGCCCTCGATCATCAAGGACATTGGCCGCGCCATCCGCTATCTGCGCGACCAGGCTGGGATCGCGGTGCTTCTGGTCGAGCAGTATCTCGACTTCTGCCGTGAGCTTGCCGACGAGGTCAACATCATGGACCGCGGCCGGATCGTGCACACCGGGCCGGCCGAGGACCTCGATCGGGCGGATGTGCGGAAGTTCCTTACAGTCTAAACCGGCGGCTCGACTTCAGGCGAGCCCGTGAACCGATAGCAAACCAAATATTTCTCCGACCCGGTCCTTCCTAACTCTGGCGCGTGTGGAGCCGCGTGCTAGTCTTTTCTTGGCCTTGGTGAGTCGGCCGCTTTCCGTATCAGTCGCGAATGAGGGGAAGGGGGCGGGCCCGGTCGCAAGTTCCACGCAAGCAAACCTGCCTAGCTTTCCCAAGAGTGATTGTCGGTCGATGCGTCCAACAAAGAACTTGCCAGGGGAAGGCGATGGAACGTTTTGTCGAGGACTATCAGAAGGGACGCCTCACTGAACGCGTGGATATCATGACGGCGATCAACATCCTGATGTCGCAAGGCTACGACGAGGACGATCTGCTCGGAGAAATAACCAAGGTCTTTTACGTCGATCTCGACGCCTATAACGAAGTGATGGGGCGACACTGACGGCGTGCGCTTTAAGTCTTTGTTTTGATGCATGTCGTCCTCCCAAAACCGCTGTGCACTTTTGGGCGACATGCATTAAGCTTCAAGCGCAGCGGCGGATGTCGAGCACGCGGTTGCGGCCGCCGCGCTTGGCTGCGTAAAGCGCCTTGTCGGCGGCGCTGAGCACCTTGTCGAAGCTCAAGCCTTCGCTGCTGCCGAACGCGAAACCGGCGCTCACCGTGCAATTTAGCCGGCCCGTCTCGGTCTCGATCGCTCGCGCTGCAAAAGCCATCCTTATCCGTTCGGCCGTGCCCTCGACCATCTCGGGCAAGGTGCGTTTCAGCACCAGCGCGAATTCCTCGCCGCCCATGCGGGCGGCGACGTCGGTCGGCCGCAGATTGCCGGACAGTTCTTCGGCGAAGACCTTCAGCACCTCGTCGCCGGCGGCGTGGCCGAACCGGTCGTTGATTGCCTTGAAGCCGTCGAGGTCGAACACCACCACCGCCATGAAGGCGCCGACAGGTGTCTTGCCGTGCCGGTCGAACAACGCGCGACGGTTGAGCAGCCCGGTCAGTGCATCGGTCTCAGCCTCGCGCTTGTGGTGGCGCGCGCGAGCCGCCCTTGGTTGAGCGCCAGCGACAGCGCGCCGATGCCGGTCATCGAGGCGATGACGATGACCAGGCTGAGATCCTCGGCCCAGTTGCTCGGCGCATGGCCGAGGACAACCTTGCCGTCCCATGCGAGCACGGCGGCGCACAGCACGAAGGAGGCCGCGGTCAGCGAATTGAGCAGCGCCACGCCAACAAGCTGCGCCGGCGCCTCCGCGCGGCCTTTCCAATATTCACGCGCCGTGCCGAAAAGGAGCAGAGCCGCAAGCGAGTTCTCGAGCATGAAGCCCAGTCCGTCATAGCCGAGCGCCATGGGCGGCAACGCCAGCGTGAAGGAGATGCCGGCGGCAAGCGCGATGCGCGACAGTGGTGAGCGGCCGGTGTGGAACTGGTGGGCGGCGCCCAGCATCACCGAGAAGCCGAGCAGCAGCAGCGCCAGCGTCAGGACGCCGAGGGATGTTCCGGGCGCATCGATATAGGCGTGATAAACAAAGACCTCGGCCACGACCACCAGCACGCTGATCGCCCATGTCAGCAGGAACTTGTCGGAACGGGCGGTCAGCCAGGTTCCGAACAGCGTGAGGCTGCGGCAGGCGGCGGAGAAGCCGATGGCCAGCAGCAATGAGTTGTAGTCGAGCAGCATGCACCCGTCCTTGCCGGCGCCGGCTTCTGCAACCTGGCGTAGGTGCCTTAATGCGGCAAGGAAGTATCGATAACGTTTCGATAGCGGTGAAGATGCCGGAATTCCTGCGTTATAGGATCGCTGCCGACAACAGCAGGATAAGGCCAATCGCCATCATCAGCAGACCTGGCCAATTCTGTGAAAGGCCGAGGAAACGGAGGCCGCGCCGGCGTGGCTCGAGCGTCGGGCCAGGCGTTGCGAGGTATGGCTTCGGGCGATCCGAGGCTGCAGGTGCCGGATCGCTAAGTTGCCCGCGCCACAGAACTGCGCCCGCCATGTACACAATCCCGGCGACAGTAAGCAATGCCCCGATGAGGATGACAGCCATATCACCTCGCTTTCTTCGGGTTCTCCCGATACTGTGGCCTTAGCCAGCGTCCTGCGGCGCCCAACCGCTATGAAAACCGGCCCCTGGCGAGATAGGCAAAACGGTCGAGATGCCCGGCAAGTTCCGACGGAGCAAGGCAAAGTGTATCCGACACCAAGAGGGCAAATCCGACCGCAGCGAAGGCTCGCCGCTTTAAGGTGTGTTGATATTCAGGTGATGCCGGCCTGCAAATGCCGGTTTCCTGCGCTTCCGGTGCTCACGTACTTCAAGTACGCTCCGCTCCGGTTCTGGGAAACCAACATTTTCGGCTCGGCCTAACCTGAATCTCAACACGCCTCAATCGGTTACCCGCTTCATCAGCGCCATGGCGCCGAAGGGCGCGCGCACCTTGCCCTCGGTGATGAAGTAGACGAAGACATCGCGCGGCTTGACCGGCGCATCGGTCTTGGGGTCGGCGCGCGGCAGGTCGGCCGGCTGCTTGCCTTCGGCCCAGGTTTTTGCCCGCGCCGCCCACTCGTCGAGACCTTTCGGCGTGTAGCAGTCGGGATTGTCGTCGCTGCCGGTCTGCAGGCGGGCATAGACGAAATCGCCGGTGACGTCGGCGATCGCCGGATATTTGGCATGGTCGGCATAGACGATCGCGGCATTGTATTTTCGCGCCAGCGCCGGAAATTCCGGCACGACGAAGCTGTCATGCCGGACCTCGAGCGCATGGCGCAGCGGCATGCCGTCCTGCTTCTCGGGCAGCAGCTTCAAAAAGGCTTCGAAATCGTCCGCATCGAATTTTTTCGTCGGCGCGAACTGCCACAGGATCGGCCCGAGCTTGTCGCCGAGCGCCGCGACGCCCGAACCCAGGAAGCGCATCATCGATTCGCCTGCCTCGCCCAGCACGCGGCGGCTGGTGACGAAGCGGTTGCCTTTCAGCGAATAGACGAAACCGTCAGGCGCTTCGCTGGCCCATTTGACGAAGGTCGGTTCCTTGAAGCTGGAATAGTAGGTGCCGTTGACCTCGATGCTCGGCACCTGGCGGCTCGCATAATGGAGCTGCTTCGCTTTCGACAGCTTGTCCGGATAGAAGGAGGTATCCCATGGCTCGAAGGTCCAGCCGCCCATGCCGGAGCGGATCTTTCCTTGGCTCATCTTCTTCCTCCCAGTTTCAAATTGATCAGGCGGCTTTGCCGACGGGCTTGGTCATGTCGACCACGGTCCAACCCGGCCGGTACGGATTGGGCCGGCGACCCGTCTCGCGATAGCCATAGACCGAATAGAGCGCGATGTTCCGCTCCATCCGCGAATTGGTGTAGAGCCGAACCTCCGGCAGGTGCCACGACCGCGCCTGCTCGTCGGCGAAATTGAGCAGCCTGAGGCCGAGCTTCTTGCCCTGGAAGGCCGGCGCTACGGCGACACTGAAGATCATGGCGTGGTCAGGATGCCGTTCGAGGACAATCAGCCCGGCCAGTTCGCCGCCGCTCTCCAGCAGCCAGATTTCGCCGCGCTCGATGCACGGCGCATAGTCTTCCGTGACAGGGATCGGCGGGGCGCCCAGCAGGGCGGTGTAGGGCGCGTAGGCTTCAATGGTCAGCGCGACGATGGCGGAAAGATCTTCGGAGCGAGCAAGTCTCATGATTGATTGGTTCCAGCAGCGGCCGCGATCACCTTTTCCATGCCTGCGGCGATAGCCGCGATGGCATCGCGGCTAGTCTCTCCGAGCCCGTGACGTTCGGCCAGCCACTGCGCATCATTATAAGACAGCCAGACCTTGCCTTGCTCATCTTCCCAGGCCAATGCCTTCACCGGCAAGTCGATGCCGGCAAGTTGCTGGTCCTGCATCAGCGGGGTGCCACCCTTGGGATGGCCGAAGATCAACAGTACGGTTGGCCGTAGGAACTCACCAATGCTGAGCGCGCCGGCCTCGCGGTCCACGCAGGCAAACACAACCAATCCTGCGCGCATGACCGCATCCATCAGGCGGCTGATGGTTTCGGACACGTCAAAGCGGCTCTCGACCGTGATGAGGCCGTGTGTTGCCATCACTCCGCCGCTTCGCGCTTGCCTCCGGGGCGGCGCTCCAGAAGCTCCTTCAGGAACTGGCCGGTGTAGCTGCGTTTTTCGCGCACGATCGCTTCCGGTGTGCCGGAGGCAACCAGCTCGCCGCCGCCGTCGCCGCCTTCGGGGCCGAGGTCGAGCACCCAGTCGGCTGTCTTGATGACTTCGAGATTATGCTCGATGACCACCACCGTGTTGCCCTGGTCGACCAGCTCGTGCAGCACTTCGAGCAGCTTGGCGACATCGTGGAAGTGCAGGCCGGTGGTCGGCTCGTCGAGGATGTAGAGCGTCTTGCCGGTCGCCTTGCGCGACAGCTCCTTGGCGAGCTTGATGCGCTGGGCCTCGCCGCCCGACAGCGTCGTCGCCTGCTGGCCGATATGGATGTAGCCGAGGCCGACCTGCTTCAGCGTCTCCAGCTTGTCGCGCACGCCGGGCACCGCCGAAAAGAAGTCGACGCCTTCCTCGACTGTCATGTCGAGCACGTCGGCGATCGACTTGCCCTTGAACAGCACGTCGAGCGTCTCGCGGTTGTAGCGCTTGCCGTGGCAGACGTCGCAGGTGACATAGACGTCGGGCAGGAAGTGCATCTCGATCTTGATGACGCCGTCGCCCTGGCAGGCCTCGCAGCGGCCGCCCTTGACGTTGAAGGAGAAGCGGCCGGGCTGGTAGCCGCGCGCTTTGGCCTCCGGCAGCCGGGCGAACCAGTCGCGGATCGGCGTGAAGGCGCCGGTATAGGTCGCCGGGTTGGAACGCGGCGTGCGGCCGATCGGCGACTGGTCGATGTCGATGACCTTGTCGAGGAACTCCAGCCCCTCGATGCGGTCATGCTCGGCCGGATGCTCGCGCGAGCCCATGATGCGGCGCGAGGCCGCCTTGAACAGCGTCTCGATCAGGAAGGTCGACTTGCCGCCGCCGGACACGCCGGTTACGCAGGTGAAGGTGCCGAGCGGGATCTCCGCCGTGACGTTCTTCAGGTTGTTGCCGCGCGCGCCCACGACCTTGATGCGCCGGTTCTTCTTCGCCTCGCGGCGCACTTCCGGCGTCGCCACTTCGAGCTCGCCTGACAAGTACTTGCCGGTGATCGAGGCAGGCGTGGCCATGATCTGCTGCGGCGTGCCCTGCGCGATGATCTCGCCGCCATGGATGCCGGCGGCGGGGCCGATGTCGACGACATAGTCGGCATGCAGGATCGCATCCTCGTCATGCTCGACGACGATCACCGTGTTGCCGATGTCGCGCAGGTGCTTCAGCGTGTCGAGCAGGCGCGCATTGTCGCGCTGGTGCAGGCCGATCGAAGGCTCGTCCAGGACATAGAGCACGCCGGTGAGGCCGGAGCCGATCTGAGAGGCGAGCCGGATGCGCTGGCTCTCGCCGCCCGACAGCGTGCCGGAATTGCGCGACAGCGTCAGATAGTCGAGGCCGACATCGTTGAGGAAGCGCAGCCGCTCGCGGATTTCCTTCAGCACCCTGACCGCGATCTCGTTCTGTTTCTCGTTGAGCTGCGCCGGCAGGTCGGTGAACCACTGGTCGGCCCTGCGGATCGACAGCTCGGTGACCTCGCCGATGTGCCTGCCGGCGATCTTGACGGCGAGTGCTTCCGGCTTCAGCCGATAGCCATTGCAGGCGGGGCAGGGCGTCGCCGACATGAAACGCTCGATCTCCTCGCGCATCCACGCCGATTCCGTCTCTTTCCAGCGTCGGTCGAGATTGGGAATGACGCCCTCGAAGGTCTTTGTGGTCTTATAGGAGCGCAGGCCGTCATCATACTGGAAGGTGATCTCGCGCTCGCCCGTGCCGTGCAGCACGGCCTGTTGCGCCTCCGCGCTCAGATCCTTGAACTTGTCGCCGAGCTTGAAGCCATAGACCTTGCCGAGCGCTTCCAGCGTCTGCGCGTAGTAGGGCGAGGTCGACTTCGCCCATGGGCTGATGGCGCCATCGCGCAGCGAGACATTCTCGTCCGGCACGACGAGGTTGGCGTCGATGGCGCGCTGGCTGCCGAGGCCATCGCAGGTCGGGCAGGCGCCGAACGGATTGTTGAAGGAGAACAGCCTGGGCTCGATCTCGGGAATGGTGAAGCCCGAGACCGGGCAGGCGAATTTCTCCGAGAACATGATGCGTTCATGCGTCTCGTTCTTCGACTTGTTGACCGAGTCCTCGCCCGTCTGGCTGGCGTCGAGCGGCCTGTCGGCGAATTCGGCCACCGCCAAGCCGTCGGCGAGCTTCAGCGCGGTTTCCATCGAGTCCGCCAGCCGCGTCGCCAGATCGCCGCGCACGACGATGCGGTCAACGACGACGTCGATGTCGTGCTTGTACTTTTTGTCCAGCGCCGGCACGTCGGCGATCTCGTAAAAAACGCCGTCGACCTTGACGCGCTGGAAACCCTTCTTCTGCAGCTCCAGCAGTTCCTTGCGGTACTCGCCCTTGCGGCCGCGCACGATCGGCGCCAGCAGATAGAGGCGGGTGCCCTCGTCAAGCGCCAGCACGCGGTCGACCATCTGGCTGACCGTCTGGCTCTCGATCGGCAGGCCGGTGGCCGGCGAATAGGGAATGCCGACACGCGCGAACAGCAGTCGCATGTAGTCGTAGATTTCGGTGACGGTGCCGACCGTCGAACGCGGGTTGCGCGAAGTGGTCTTCTGTTCGATCGAGATGGCGGGCGACAGGCCGTCGATCTGGTCGACGTCCGGCTTCTGCATCATCTCCAGGAACTGGCGGGCATAGGCCGACAGGCTTTCGACATAGCGGCGCTGGCCCTCGGCATAGATGGTGTCGAAGGCGAGCGACGACTTGCCGGATCCTGACAGGCCGGTCATGACGATCAGGCTGTCGCGCGGCAGGTCGAGATCGACGTTCTTGAGATTGTGTTCGCGGGCCCCGCGAATGGAAAGGTATTTTTGGTCGGCCATCGCCGGTCGCCGCCTCAGGTCTGGAATTTGCTGGAGTGGCGGGGTTTCCCGGCCATCCTTTATGTAGGTATTTTCGCCGCCACGTCGAGAGACGCCACAAATCTCGACAGAAGCGTTTAACCGTCTTTCGCGCGGGCGAGCAAGCAGAAAGAACAAAGGCTGAACACGCTCCTGACAAAGCGCTGTGGAAACAATGGATGCGCTGGCGACAGTTCGGCTAAGGCGCCGGTGCCATCGACTTACCTGGACGTAACGTCCCGGCGATCACAATTTTCGGTAACCGGCTATTCAACGGTTGACGCCGGCGACTCACGGGCGCAGTCTCGAAACGTCAACGAAGCCGGCCGTCTTTCGATGGCCTCGTCACCCAGAGGTGGCCTGCGAGACGCCGCAGGCGTTAGCGATTTGCGCTTCGAACGACATTGTCGCAACGGACCCAGGAGCGGAGCATGACGCCACCGGACAGTCCCTTGAGGCTCCACACAAAGATGGAGCCGCGGCGGGCATAAGAGCCAGGGCAGGCGTGAGCGCCAGCCCGACAAACCGTGACCTGCCGATTACGCACAATCAGAGACCATAGTCGGATCGTCGGCTGAACGCCGCGCAGCATCCGAAACAGAACGCCGGCAGTCCACTCCCGGCTAAAATTGGGTTTTAGATCCATGAAAGCCCCGTCCACCTGCGGAAGCAGTGGCGGGGCTTACACTTTTGCGAGCAAGCGGATTCTAAACCTGCCGGTTCGCCATCAGTGGTTGGGTGGCCTGATGCCGCCCGTTGCCATGTCGATGGTTATGCTGCCGGAAATCCTGACATCGGTATCGCCGATCTTGAACGTGCCGTTGCTGCCGGCGGGCAGCGCGTCGTCCGGTTCCGGCTGTGGCGCAGGCTTGGCGATGCGATAATCGCCGCTGACGCCAGGCAATTTCTGCGTCGAGCCGTCGTCGGCAAAAGCCGATGTGCTGCCAATCAGAGCGCCAGCGAGAGCGGCGAGGCCGATGCGCAAATGTCTGGATTGCCGGTGCGTCGTCATTCGCCAACTATAGAGGCGCGCTGGGAGCGAGGCCAGACGCGCAGCAATCAAATTGCCGCGCGGTCGCTGTCATGCCGCCTTCTTGCGCGTGTCGTAAACATGGTCGACGAGGCCCCAGGCCTTGGCCTCCTCGGCGGTCATGAAGTAGTCGCGATCGAGCGTGCGCTCGACCTCTTCGTAGCTGCGGCCGCAATGCCTGGCGTAGAGTTCCGTCATATGGCGCTTGGTGCGCAGGATGTCTTCGGCATGGCGCTGGATGTCGGAGGCCTGGCCCTGGAAGCCGCCGAGCGGCTGATGCAGGACGATCCTGGTGTTGGGCAGAGCGATGCGCCGGCCGGGCGAGCCGGCCATCAAAAGGAAAGAGGCCATCGAGGCCGCAAAGCCCATGCATACCGTCGACACCGGGCAGGAGATGTACTGCATCGTGTCGTAGATGGCGAAGCCGCTGGTCACCACGCCGCCCGGCGAGTTGATGTAGATCGATATCTCCTTGTCGGGATGGTCCGATTCCAGCGACAGCAACTGTGCGCAGACCAGCGCCGACATGCCGTCATTGATCTCGCCGTTGATGAAGACGATGCGCTCGCGCAGCAGCCGCGAGAAAATGTCGAAGGCGCGTTCGCCGCGGCTCGACTGCTCGATCACCATCGGCACCAGATTGGCAAAGGCGCTCGTAGCCAAGTCTCCTCGGTTGATCAGGCCGCGCGCAGCATCATGCATGGCGCATTGGCGGCGGTTGCGTTCTTGCGCGCGTCGAGCGAAAGGCCGCAGCCGGCACCGGCAACGGCGAGGACAGGCTGCGCCACCGGCACGAAGCCGTCATGGACGATGCTGAGATGCGTGCCGCCGGAGACCGTACGCGCAAGTGTAAAGGTGACGATGCTATCGAATGCCGGCAGATGGTCGGCATCTTCGGCACTTGGCCGCTCGCGCCAGGAATAGCGCAGCAGCTTGCCGGGCTCGGCGTCGAGCACTTCGCAGTCGATTGCTGAGCCTGGTCCGGCAAAGGCGAAGCGCTTACCGGTCTCTGGCCTGATGTCGTTCGGCATCATCCAGGCGGCGAGCAGCTCCGGCTCGGTCAGCGCCCGCCACACCTTTTCCGGCGGGTCGGCAAGCTCGCATTCGAAGCTGAGCGGCGCATCGGTCGCTGTCGGGTGTTTTGTAGCCGTCATTGGTCCATTTCCTTCAGAACCGCCTTCAACCTCTCGATGCGCTCCGGCCAGAAGGCGCGGTAGCGTTCGATCCAGCCGAGCAGGGGATCGAGCCCTTGCGGGTCGGCGCGATAATAGGCGTTGCGGCCGGCGCGCCGCTCGACCACGAGGCCGGCGCCGCGCAGCACGGCCAGGTGCTGCGAGACCGCGGGCTGCGATACGCTCATACCGGCGCGCAACTCGGACACCGTCCTCTCGCCGGCTGCCAACCGCTCATAGACGGCGCGGCGGGTAGGATCGGCCAAGGCCCGGAAAATCTCTGTCTCGATCATGGTAAAAGCATAAGTCGATACTTATCGATTTGGCAAGCCGCTATTTGATCGCCATATCGAGATACGGTGGCCTGGCCATGCCTTTGCTGACATTCCTTGACAGAGGCGGTGGCTGGAACTAGAACGAAAAGAGAACAAAAACCTTGTGGGAAAAGCCAGCCTTTGCGGGCGGCGGAGACTCACAGGCTGTAAGGTGCGGCAACATAGATTTTGTTTCGGATGAGCGCGGAGAAGTATCATGGCGGGTAGCGTCAACAAGGTCATTCTGGTCGGCAACCTCGGCGCGGACCCTGAAATCCGCCGCCTGAATTCGGGCGATCCGGTCGTCAACATCCGCGTCGCCACTTCGGAAAGCTGGCGCGACAAGAATTCCGGTGAGCGCAAGGAAAAGACCGAGTGGCATAACGTCGTCATCTTCAACGATCAGCTCGCCAAGGTGGCCGAGCAGTATTTGAAGAAGGGCATGAAGGTCTATGTCGAGGGCCAGTTGCAGACGCGCAAATGGCAGGACCAGACCGGCAACGACCGCTACACGACCGAGATCGTGCTGCAGAAATTCCGCGGCGAGCTGCAGATGCTCGATGCGCGCGGTGAGGGTGGCGGCCAGGTCGGCAACTATGCCGGTGGCGGCAACAGCCGTGGTTCCGATTTCGGCCAGTCCGGCCCGAACGAAGGTTTTAGCCGTGGCGGCGGCGGCGGTTCCAAGGGCGGTGGCGGCGGTTCGTCGCGCGAGCTGGACGACGAGATTCCGTTCTGAGCATAAAGGTCGCGATGATCGTTTGAGGAGAGGCGATGTCGCTGGACCGCTTCTGTCGGCGCCGCCTCCCATTCCGTGGCACGCTTTCGCAGCCATTGCAGCGCTCGCCGTCGGCGGCGCTCAATTGGCGCTGCCGAAAGGAACGATCCGCCATCGCGTGATGGGCTATGTTTGGGCGGCGCTGATGCCGGTCATCGCCGTCTCTAGCTTCTGGATTCAGCAAATCCGCCTGATCGGGCCGTTCAGCCCGATCCATCTCCTGTCGATCCTGGTGCTGGTGACGGCGCCGCTGGCGGTGTGGTATGCGCACGCCCATAAGGTGGCCGCGCATCGCAGCGTCATGATGAAACTCTATGTTTTCGCCCTGGTCGGCGCCGGTATCTTCACGCTGCTGCCTGGCCGCATCATGCACGCAGTCGTGTTCGGTCAATAGGGCGGTATTGCAAGGAGGTCATCGTGAAAGCACGCGTCAAATGGGTCGAGGAACGCACCTTTGTCGGCGAGTCCGGCAGCGGTCACAAGGTCGTGCTGGGCACGGCGCATGGGCCGGAAGGCAGGACGCCGGGGCCAAGCCCGATGGAACTGGTGCTGATCGGCACTGGCGGCTGCTCGGCCTATGATGTCGTCCATATCCTCGAGAAGGGCCGCGAAGCGGTCGAGGACTGCGTGGTCGAGCTCGACGCCGATCGCGCCGAGACCGAGCCGCGCGTCTTCACCCGCATCCACATGCATTTCATCGTCAAGGGCCGAGCCCTGTCGCGAGACAAGGTGAAACGTGCGATCGATCTGTCGATCGAGAAATACTGCTCGGCCACCGCGATGATGGCCAAGACGGCGACGGTCACGCATGATTTCGAGGTGGTCGATACGGTGCAGAAATAGGCAGTAGGCAGTAGGCAGCAGCCAGTAGGGATATTGCTCAGGCCGCCATCAGCGCCCTGACGCCGTCCGCCACGAACTGCACCGCCAACGCCGCAAGGATGACGCCGAGCAGCCTCGTCAGGATCGAGCGGCCGGTCTGGCCGAGGATGCGATCGATGCGCTCGGCCAGCACGAACACCAGATAGGTGAGGACAAGGCAGATCGCGATGATGCCGACCAGCGCGGCTTGAGCGCCAAAACCCTCGAAATGTCCCGACAGCAGCACGGTCGCCGAGATCGCGCCCGGGCCGGCGATCAGCGGGATCGCCAGCGGGAAGGCGGCGATGTTGTGGATCATGTCCTTGGTGATGGCGACGTCGCCGATCTTCTCCTTGCGGTCCTGACGCCGCTCGAACACCATTTCGAAGGCGATGAAGAAAAGCAGGAAGCCGCCGGCCACACGAAAGGCCGGCAGCGTGATGCCGAACACCGACAGGATCGAGGCGCCGGCGACGGCGAACAGCGCCATCACCAGGAAGCCGATCACCGAAGCGCGCACCGAGACCTGCTGGCGCTCATCGCGGTTCATGCCTCGCGTGACGGCGAGAAAGAGCGGCGCCAGCCCGGGCGGGTCGATGGTCACCAGGATGGTGACGAAGGCGTTGAACAGGCTGTCGAAGCTCGGCATCGCTGGTCCCCTCCCGCCGGGCGACGCCCAAGCCCCGCAATTGGTAGAGCAAAGCCGGAGCGGTGGGAACAGGCGGAAGGGGAAATCAGCCGGCTATTGGGCTTTGCTGCAACAGGCTTCCATGCGATACCCGTCCGGGTCGATGACGAACGCCGCATAGTAGTTGTCGCCGTAGGCGGCGCGCAGGCCGGGCGGGCCATTGTCCTGGCCGCCCTCGCGCAACGCCGCCGCATGAAATGCATCGACGCCGGCGCGCGTCGGCGCGGCGAAGCAGAAATGCAGGCCGGAGTCTTTGTCGGCCGGCACCGGGCGGCCGGCCTCGTTGACCCAGAGCTCCACCGTTTTCGCGCCGTAGCCGAGCGAGCCAGGCGACTGGCTGAGGCAGGAATAGCCGAGCGGCTGCAGGGCGGCGTCGTAGAAGCGTTTCGAGGCGTTGGCGTCGCGGACGCCGATCGAGATATGGTCGAGCATGGTTTTCTCCATGATTACAGGTGGTTGACTGCTCAGGCTGGAGTCGCGCGACGGGCGAGGAACTCGACCTCGATGCGCCAAGTTGCGCCGCCGTCATGCGAACGTTCGCCCAGCCAGCGGAACGAGCTTTCGGTGATGCGCGAAAAGCTCCAGCGCACCGAGGAGCCGGTGTCGTCGGCGCCTTGCTGCACTATCATGTCGTCTTCGGCGCGGCCGAGCTGCCGGCTGTAATACTGGTTACGGGGATCGTTCCAGAAGATGTGCCAGGCGTCCACGCCGGGATCGTAGACGCGCAGCGTCGTGCCGTAGAAGGTCCATGGCCCGAGCGATGGCGAGGGACCGGCATCGCGCGCGGGCAGGATCCAGACGTCCTGGACGGCCTTGCCTTCCAGGACCCAGCCGAAATGCACCTCGCCGCGTCCGGTTAGTTTGGTGCCGTCCTCTAAAGTGCGCGTGGCGTCGAACGTCCAGGCGCCGATGAAGCGGCCGTAGAGTTTCAGCTTTTCGGCGAGATCCGGGTTGGGGCCGTCGCTGTGCAGGGCTTCGGCAAAGGGGTCGGTCATGGCTGCTGCCTCGTTTGTCAGGAGAGGCCGAGCAATAGGCGCATGGCGGGGTTCTGCGCTTGGGAAAAATTGCTATCTTCCATGTGATGACGACGACCGCGAAAAACCTTGCGTCGGGTCGAGGTTGGCAGGTATCCGACGTGATCTGCACCGCCGGCGCCGGCGACAAGCCGTTCGAGGAACAGCACCGCAGCTTCTGCGTCGCCGCCGTGACCAGGGGCACGTTCCGCTACCGGACGGGCCAGGGCATGGCGGTGCTTGCTCCCGGCGCCATCCTGCTCGGCAATCCCGGCGCCTGCTACGAATGCGGCCACGAGCATGGCGCCGGCGATCGCTGCCTCTCCTTCCATTTTTCTCCCGCCTACATGGAGCGCCTGGTCGCGGATGTGCCGGGCGCGAAGCGGCTTGGCTTCGCCGGTCCGCGCCTGACGCCCTTGCCGGCGCTGGCGCCGTTGCTGGCGCAAGCGGAGGCCGCGCGGGAAACGGCCGACAGCGAGGCATTCGAGGAACTTGGGCTGCGCATTGCCGGCGCGGTTGTCGGGGCTGCGGCGGATACGTCCGAGATTGCCCGGGCACCCAGCCGGCGCGACCAGAAACGCGTTGCCGAAGCGGTGCGCCTGATCGAGCTCAATGCCGGGCGGCCGCTATCGCTGGCCGAACTCGCCGACGGCACTGCGACCAGCCCCTATCATTTCCTGCGCACGTTCCGGCAGGTCGCCGGTATGACGCCATACCAATTCCTGTTGAGGACCAGGCTGCACCGCGCCGCGGTGCGGCTGCGCGCGTCGGACGAGGCGATCTCGACAATCGCTTTCGACGCCGGCTTCAACGATCTGTCGACCTTCAACCGCCGGTTCCGGCGCAAGATGGGCGAGGCTCCCGGCGCCTATCGCGCCAAACGGGCGGGCGGACGCGGACGTTAGCCAAAGCGGTTCGATATCGCCGACCTTGCCCAGCAAGCGCGAAATGCAGCTTGGCCATATCGTCGCAATCAGCGATATCCATTTGAAATTGCCATCAAAATTGTCTCTGGAAAAGTGTCGCCGCCATTGGAGTTTCAGCCCGGCTTCCTATATAAGCGGCGAGTGATTCCTGACTGGATTGTGACCTGATTTGACCGACCAGAAGACACCGCGCGGGCCGGAGGGCGGCCCCACCGGCATCGAGCCGATTTCGATCATCGAGGAGATGCAGCGCTCCTATCTCGATTACGCCATGAGCGTGATCGTCAGCCGCGCGCTGCCCGACGTGCGCGACGGCTTGAAGCCAGTGCATCGCCGCATCCTCTACGCCTCGCATGAGAGCGGCTACCACTGGAACCGCAAATATGTGAAGTCGGCGCGCCCGGTCGCCGACGTGATGGGTAAATACCATCCGCATGGCGACGCCTCGATCTACGACGCGCTGGTTCGCATGGCGCAGGACTGGTCGCTGCGCGTGCCGCTGATCGACGGTCAAGGCAATTTTGGTTCGATCGACGGCGATCCGCCGGCGGCGATGCGCTACACCGAGTCCCGGCTGACCAAGGTCGCGCATGAATTGCTGGAGGATATCGACAAGGAAACCGTCGATTTCCAGGACACTTACGATGCGTCAGGCAGTGAGCCGAAGGTCCTGCCGGCGCGCTTCCCCAATCTTCTCGTCAACGGCTCCGGCGGCATCGCCGTCGGCATGGCAACCAACATCCCTCCGCACAATCTGGCCGAGGTCTGCAACGGCGCCATCGCCATCATCGACAATCCGGCAATCGATCTGCCGTCGCTGATGGAAATCGTGCCCGGTCCGGATTTCCCGACCGGCGGCATCGCGCTCGGCCGCTCCGGCATCTACAACGCCTATTCGACGGGCCGCGGCTCGATCGTTATGCGCGGCCGCGTCAATATCGAGGCGCGCGGCAACGATCGTGAATCGATCATCGTCACCGAGATTCCCTACCAGGTGAACAAGGCGTCGATGATCGAGAAGATGGCCGAACTGGTGCGCGACAAGCGCATCGAGGGCATCTCCGACATCCGCGACGAGAGCGATCGCCAGGGCTACCGCGTCGTCATCGAACTGAAGCGCGAGGCGGTCGCCGACGTCATCCTGAACCAGCTTTACCGTTTCACGCCGCTGCAGACCTCGTTCGGCGCCAACATGGTGGCGCTGAACGGCGGCAAGCCGGAAGTGCTGACGCTGATCGACATGCTGAAGGCTTTCGTCGGCTTCCGCGAGGAGGTGATCAGCCGGCGCACGAAGTACCTTTTGCGGAAGGCTCGTGAGAGGGCTCATGTGTTGGTCGGTCTTGCCATCGCGGTCGCCAACATCGACGAGGTGATCAAGCTGATCCGCACCGCGCCCGACCCGCAGACGGCGCGCGAGCAGTTGATGGAACGGCGCTGGCCATCCCACGACGTCGCTCCGCTCATCCAGCTGATCGATGATCCGCGCCACCGCATCAACGAGGACGGCACCTACAATCTCTCCGAAGAGCAGGCACGCGCCATCCTCGATCTGCGCCTGCAGCGTCTGACCGCGCTCGGCCGCGACGAGATCGCCGACGAATTGAACAAGATCGGCGCCGAAATCGTTGATTACCTTGACATTTTGTCTTCCCGCGCGCGCATCCAGCAGATCGTCAAGGACGAGCTGATCGCGGTGCGCGACGAGTTCGGCACGCCGCGCCGCACCGAGCTCGCCGAAGGCGGGGCGGACATGGAAGACGAGGACCTGATCCAGCGCGAGGACATGGTCGTGACGGTGAGCCATTCTGGCTACATCAAGCGCGTGCCGCTCTCGCTCTACCGGGCGCAGCGCCGCGGCGGCAAGGGCCGCTCCGGCATGTCGACCAAGGAAGAGGATTTCGTCACCCGGCTGTTCGTCGCCAACACGCACACGCCCGTGCTGTTCTTCTCTTCGCGCGGCATCGTCTACAAGGAAAAGGTCTGGCGCCTCCCGGTCGGCAACCCGCAGTCGCGCGGCAAGGCGCTGATCAACATGCTGCCGCTCGAGCAGGGCGAACGCATCACCACCATCATGCCGCTGCCCGAGGACGAGACGAGCTGGGGCGAGCTCGACGTGATGTTCGCCACCACGCGCGGCACGGTGCGGCGCAACAAGCTGTCCGACTTCGTCCAGGTCAACCGCAACGGCAAGATCGCGATGAAGCTGGAGGAAGAGGGCGACGAGATCCTCGGCGTCGAGACCTGCACCGACAATGACGACGTGCTTCTGACGGCGAATTCCGGCCAGTGCATCCGCTTCCCGGTCTCCGACGTGCGCGTCTTCCAGAGCCGCAACTCCGTCGGCGTGCGCGGCATCGCCATGGCCGAGACGGACCGTGTGATCTCGATGTCTATCATCGAGCATGTCGATGCTTCGCCTGCCGAACGCGCCGCTTACCTGAAGCGTGCGGCGGCCGAGCGCCGCCTTGCCGTCGGGACGGCCGGCGAGGAGGAAGAAATCGCGCTGACCAATGAGGAGATCGGTGAGGAGGCGGAACTTTCCGACGAGCGCTACGAATTCCTCAAGATGCATGAGCAGCTTGTGCTGACGGTGACCGAATATGGCTACGGCAAGCGTTCGTCGTCCTATGATTTCCGCCTGACGGGCCGCGGCGGCAAGGGCATCCGCGCCACCGATGTCTCGAAGGTGGCCGAGATCGGGCGGCTCGTCGCGACCTTCCCGGTCGGCAATGACGATCAGATCATGCTGGTTTCGGACGGCGGCACTGTCATCCGTGTGCCGGTGGAAGGCATTCGTTTCGCCAGCCGCGCCACCAAGGGCGTGACCATCTTCAACACGGCCGAAGGTGAGAAAGTGGTGTCGGTCGAGCGGATTTCGGAGCCGCAGTCGGACGAGGAAGCCGAAGAAGCGCCTTCGGGTGAAGCTGGCTCCGCAGAAGATGCGGGCGAGGGAAACCCCGAATAGGCTTTGGCTACGCGCCATCGGCCCTCTGGGCCGGTGCGATCATGGCTGGAAATCAGAAGCGACGGTAAACGTTGCGGGCGACGAAGCCATCGAGGCGCTTGGTGTTGGCCTTGACGCGCACCCGCGCTGCTTCCTGATGCAACCCGAATGCGGTGGCGATCAGCATCACGATGGTCATTGCAGTGGCAAGCATGTAGATCAGCATTTGCGTGTTCTCCTGCGCTCACAACGATAAAGATGGTGCTTTGGTTTCATCTCCTGAAGCGGCAACCTAGTGAACGCTGCGTGAAGCATTCGTGATTGTCGCATTCATCTGTCGTTCATGTCCGTGAAAAGGTTCACGAGCGGGCACATCAATGGGATTTGCCTTTGTTTGAGAGGCTCGCTAGAAGCCTGCCATGACTGAACGCACCGCCCTTTATGCCGGCTCCTTCGATCCGCTGACCAACGGCCATCTCGATGTCTTGAAGGCCTCGCTTGCCGTGGCCGATACGGTCTACGCGGCGATCGGCATCCACCCCGGCAAGACGCCGCTGTTTTCCTTCGAGGAACGCGTCAAGCTGATCGAGACCGCGACCAGGGCCGAGTTCGGCAGCGACAGCGGCCGCATCAAGGTCGTCTCGTTCGATGGCCTCGTCATCGACGCCGCCAGGAAGCATGGCGCATCGATCATCATCCGCGGCCTGCGCGACGGCACCGATCTCGACTACGAGATGCAGATGGCCGGCATGAACGAAACCATGGCGCCGGAGCTGCAGACGGTTTTCCTGCCCGCCAGCCCTTCCGTGCGCACCATTACCGCCACACTCGTGCGCCAGATTGCGTCGATGGGCGGTGACATCCGCCCATTCGTGCCGGCGGCGGTTGCCGGCGCGCTCACCGCCAAATTCGCAAAGTAATCTTTTCGGAGATCCCAATGCAGCTGAAAAAGCTCGCTTCGTTCCTTGTCGTGCTTGCCGGCCTTTTGGCGGCGTCCTTCCCTGCCTTCGCCGCCGACAAGGAAAACACGATGATCATCACGCTGAAGGACGGCGACGTGACCATCGCTCTGCGTCCCGATCTCGCGCCCAAGCACGTCGCGCAGATCAAGAAGCTGGTGCGCGAGGGCGCCTATGACAATGTCGCCTTCCATCGCGTGATCGACGGCTTCATGGCGCAGACCGGCGACGTGAAGTTCGGCAACATGAAGAAGGGTTTCAATCCCGAAGCCGTCGGCACCGGCGGTTCCGATCTTCCCGACCTGCCGGCCGAGTTCTCGCAGACCGAGCAATTCACCCGCGGTGTCGTCGGCATGGCCCGCTCGCAGGACCCGAATTCGGCCAATTCACAGTTCTTCATCATGTTCGCGCCGGCGCCGAACCTCGACGGCCAGTACACCATCGTCGGCAAGGTCGAGAGCGGCATGGACCTTATCGACAAGATCAAGAAGGGCGATGAGGCGGACAACGGCACCGTCACCGACCCGGACCGCATGATCAAGGTCCGCATCGCCGCCGACGGCAAATAACTTCCCGCAATTTTCAAAAGGATTTTCTGACATGGCTGAGATCAAGGATCGCGAGAACGCGCTCATCATGGAAACGACCAAGGGCCCGGTCGTCATCGAGATGTATCCCGACCTGGCGCCCGGCCACGTCGCCCGCATCAAGGAACTGGCGCGCGAGGGCGCCTATGACGGCGTGGTGTTCCATCGCGTCATCGACGGCTTCATGGCGCAGACCGGCGACGTCAAGTTCGGCAATTCGAGCAAGCCGACCTTCGCGCCATCCCGCGCGGGCATGGGCGGCTCGGACAAGCCCGACCTGAAGGCCGAATTCTCCAACGCCAATCACGGCCGCGGCACCTGCTCGATGGCCCGCGCGCAGAACCCGAACTCGGCCAACTCGCAGTTCTTCATCTGCTTCGACGACGCTTCCTTCCTCAACCGCCAGTACACGGTCTGGGGCCAGGTCATCGAAGGCATGGAGAATGTCGACAAGATCAAGCGCGGCGAGCCGGTGCAGGATCCCGACAAGATCGTGTCGCTGAAGGTCGCGGCCGACGTCAAGTAAGGCATAACGATGATGGGCGCAGTCTGGTCCCTGCTTGGCATCCTGTCCGGCGCCTTCATCGCCATCCAGGCGCCGATCAACTCGCAATTGGCGCGCGGCCTCGGCCTTCCGGTCGCGGCCGCCGCCTTTTCGTTCCTGTCGGGTGCCGTCGTGCTCGGCATCATCGCGGTCGCCGTGGTGAAGCTGCAGGGCATCTCGCTGGACTGGAAGGCGCCGGCGCCGTGGCTGTTCGTTGCCGGCGGCGTGCTCGGCGGCTTCTATGTCACGCTCTCCACCATCCTTACGCCGCGCATCGGCGCCGCCGCGCTGATGGCCTTCCTGGTCGCCGGCCAGCTGATCGCCGGCATGCTCGTCGATCGCGCCGGCTTCCTCGGCGTCGCGGTGCGCGAGATTTCGCTTGGCCGCGTTGCCGGGGCCGTGTTGCTGCTCGCCGGAGCGCTGCTCATCCGGCTGTTCTGATGCGCGTCGGTCTGTTCGACTTCGATCTGCCGGAGGAGCGCATCGCGCTGCGCCCGGCGGAGCCGCGCGACAGCGCCAGGATGCTGCTCGTCAGGCCCGGCCAAGGTCTCGATGATCGAACGGTGCGCGATCTGCCGTCGCTGCTTAAGGACGGCGATGTGCTGGTGTTCAACGACACCAAGGTCATTCCGGCGCAGCTAAAAGGAATCCGCAGGCGCGGCGAGGCGATGGCACAGGTCGAGGCCACGCTGCACATGCGGGTGACGCCGGATCGCTGGAAGGCTTTCATGCGGCCGGGCAAACGCATCGCTGTCGGCGACCGCATCCATTTCGGCCATGACCAGAATTCCTGTTTCCTCGGCCAGCTCGATGCGACAGTGATCGAAAAGGGCGAAGCGGGCGAGGCGCTGCTCGGATTCGACCTCTCCGGCCCGTTCCTCGACGAGGCAATGCACGCCGTCGGTCACATTCCGTTGCCGCCCTACATCGCCTCGAAGCGCGACGATGACGAGCGCGACCGCAGCGACTACCAGACCATCTATGCCAGGGAAGAGGGCGCTGTCGCCGCCCCTACCGCGGGGTTGCATTTCACGCCGGAGCTGTTCGCAGCGCTCGACGCCAAGGGTATCGAGCGCCGCTTCGTCACGCTCCATGTCGGGGCCGGCACCTTCCTGCCGGTGAAGGCCGACGATACTTCCGACCACAAGATGCATGCGGAAATAGGCTCGGTAAGTCCTGAGACGGCGGCTGCGCTCAACGCCGCAAAGGCGCGGGGAGGGCGGATCGTCGCCGTCGGCACGACGTCGCTGCGCCTCCTGGAGAGCGCTGCGCTGGAAGACGGCAGGATCGAGGCCTGGTCCGGACCGACCGATATATTCATCACGCCCGGCTACCGTTTCCGGACGGCCGACATGTTGATGACCAATTTCCATCTGCCGCGCTCGACGCTGTTCATGCTGGTCTCGGCCTTCAGCGGGCTGGAGACGATGCGTTCGGCCTATGCGCATGCCATCGAGAGCCGCTACAGGTTCTACTCCTACGGAGACTCCAGCCTGCTTTTCCGAGCGGAGACGCCCGAAAAGGAACTCAATGACTAACGTTTTCTCCTTCAAGCTGCTCGCCACCGACGGCAAGGCGCGGCGCGGCGTAATCAGCATGCCGCGCGGCGAGATCCGCACGCCGGCCTTCATGCCGGTCGGCACCGGCGGCACCGTCAAGGCCATGTATATGGACCAGGTGCGCGGCGTCGGCTCCGACATCATCCTCGGCAACACCTATCACCTGATGCTCAGGCCAGGCGCCGAGCGCGTGGCGAAGCTCGGCGGCCTGCATGAGTTCGCGCGCTGGCCGCACCCGATCCTGACCGATAGCGGCGGCTTCCAGGTCATGTCGCTGTCGAAGCTCAGGAAGCTGACCGAGAAGGGCGTCACCTTTCGCTCGCATATCGACGGCGCGCCCTACGAGATGTCCCCGGAGCGGTCGATCGAGATCCAGGGGCTGCTCGATTCCGATATTCAGATGCAGCTTGACGAATGCACCGCGTTGCCGGCCAAGCCGACGGAAATCGAGCGCGCGATGGAACTGTCGCTGCGCTGGGCCGAGCGCTGCAAGACCGCGTTCAGCGACCAGCCGGGCAAGGCGATGTTCGGCATCGTCCAGGGCGGCGACAGTGCGGTCATGCGCGTGCGCTCGGCGCAGGCGCTGAAGGCGATGGACCTGAAGGGTTACGCGGTCGGCGGGCTGGCGGTGGGCGAGCCTCAGGCGGTTATGCTGGAGATGCTGGACATAACCTGCCCGGAACTGCCGGCCGACAGGCCGCGCTATCTGATGGGCGTCGGCACGCCGGACGACATATTGAAGTCGGTGGCGCGCGGCATCGACATGTTCGATTGCGTGATGCCGACGCGCGCCGGCCGCCATGGGCTTGCCTATACGCGCCGCGGCAAGATCAACCTGCGCAATGCCCGCCATGCCGACGATCCGCGTCCGCTGGACGAGGAAAGCGATTGCCCCGCCGCGCGCGACTATTCGCGCGCCTATCTGCATCATCTCGTGCGCTCACAGGAATCGCTCGGCGCAATGCTGCTCACCTGGAACAACCTGTCCTACTATCAGAAGCTGATGCAGGACATCCGCGCAGCGATCGAGGCAAAAGCCTTCGAGACGCGCGTTGCCGAGATTTCGGAAGGCTGGGCGAGGGGCGATATTCCGGCCACGGCCCGGTCCTAATCGCGTTTGTCTGAACTGTTTTTGGTGCGCAACTTTACCTGCTGGCGCCATTCTTCAAAAGTCATCCACCCGCGCCGCTGATTGAACCACTCGGTCTCAAGCTGATCCCGGATCTTGGCGTTTGCCGGTTTGAGCATTTCAAAGCCGTACCGGCGATTGGCCTCGTCCAATAGCCCGCGCCTTGCACCCTTATTGCTGCAATCCTCCGGAAGAGGGAATAGGGCCGCAATATGCGCCTTAATTCGACCGACGATTCCGAGACCTATGAAGCCGATGTTGTTGTATGAGTCGCAATAATCTACCCAAAGATCAGGATCATTGCTTTTGATATGCTCCAACAAAACAATGACCTGCTCTTCGTTCCATTCGACGTAACCATTAACAATTTGCCGATGTTTCTTTATGTGAGCTAACAGCTTTTCTCTGCGCAAGAGTCGGTTTTCGGGTTGCCACATGGAAAAGTGAAAAGTGCGTTCGTTCGCAAATCGAAAATCAACTGCGCCAGCGCGATAGTGCTTTCGATGTAAGCCGGGAAACAATTCCTCAATGAATGAACAAATGCGATCACTCATCTCACTGGAAATGAACCCATTTTTGTCCTCGGCATCAAGATAGGACTGCCATTCTTCGGAATAGCGTTCCTGGTAGGACGTGATGATGAGCTTGATCTCCTCGGGGGTCCATTCCTTGATTCCTGAAATTCGACCCGGAAAGGTTGTGCCGGAAAGGTTGTGCGAATTTTGAATGGGATTGACGCAGGCGCTTCGATCTCAGGCATCGTCTGCTACTTCGTTTGAGACGGATTTCTACAGCCTGAATTATCATTTTTGAGGCGGCGATTCTATTTGAGTATTCTAGGTGCTGACTGAGTTCGCCGCCCGTAGGCTGCAGCCGGTGATCTTGAAGCTGCCGTCCGGCTGCTGCTCCAGCGTATAGACCGCCTCATAGTCCTTGCCGTCGGGCCCGACGATCAGCACCTGCTGGATGATCGAGCCCGGTCCGGTCTGCTCGACCTTCCCGAAAGAGTAGCTCTGCGGCCTGCGCACCGGCGCATAGCCGTTGGTCACCATGTTCATGAAGGTGTCGACGGTCGGGAAGATCCGCTTCACGTTCGGCGCGGCGAAGCTGTAGGCGGTGGCGCCGTCATCGGCGAGGAAGGCTTTCAGCTGGCTGTCGATGACCGTTTGCGCCGCTTTGACCTCGGCGTCGCCGGCAAAGGCGATCGAAGCCACGAGCACTGGAACGAGAGCTAATGCGAACAATAAGCGACGCATGGCCTGCCTCCCCGGAATTCGCTTTGCGAACGCAATCTAACATACGCGCGTCGACGCGCCGCGGTTTCATCGCCGGCGGAAGATTCTTGGCCCTCCATGCCATACCCATGCCTGGCTGAGGGGCGCGCCGGCATTGGTGATCGGCGGCAGCCGTTACCGGCGCGGCATGCCAGCCGCCGAATTGCGGCAAGCGGTCGCCAAGGCGCGCGCCGCCTGATGCTTGAAAGCCGGGCGGCAGTCTGCCACAAGGGCCGCTCATTCGCGCAAGACTGGCAGGACCGGCAATGAAGGCATTTTTCGTGCAGATAAAGTGCGATCTGGGCAAAGCCTATGAGGTCGCCAGCGCGCTCGCCGATGCAGAGATCGCCTCCGAGATCTACTCGACCGCCGGCAATTACGACCTGCTTGCCAAGTTCTATCTCGACGATGAGGAAGATATCGGCCACTTCGTCAATGAGAAGGTGCAGATCCTGCCCGGAATCAAGGACACCTTCACCATCGTCACCTTCCGCGCGTTCTGACTGCCGTTTGCTGCCCGGTCACCGGGCAGGATCTGACCCAGCATCGTTCCCGCTGCCCTAATCTTAGGCAATTTGCATGGAGCGGCCGCCACCGCCGCCCAATTCACCGATTGCGCTTGATTTTCTCCGGCCGGGCCAGTGAAATGGCTTCAGAGGGGAGTACGCGATTGGCAGCGTTCGACGAAATGCTTCCGGAAGTCTCCGGATTGAGAAGACCATACCAGGCTTACGATCGCTGGCTGAAGGAACAGGATCCGGCCAGGCTCACCCAGAAAATGCAGGACGCCGAACGCGTCTTCCGCAAGACCGGCATCACCTTTGCCGTCTATGGCGAGCAGGAAGCCTCCGAGCGGCTGATCCCTTTCGATATCGTCCCGCGCATCATTTCCGGCCAGGAATGGCGCCGGCTGACGCAGGGCATCGAGCAGCGCGTGCAGGCGCTGAACGCCTTTCTCGACGATATCTACCACCGCCAGGAAATCCTGCGCGCCGGGCGCGTTCCTAGGGAGCTGGTGGCGAAGAACGAAGCGTTCCTGCCAGAGATGATCGGTGTGAAGCCACCGGCCGGCGTCTACACCCATATCATCGGCGTCGATATCGTGCGCATCAGCGAGAACGAATTCTACGTTCTGGAAGACAATGCCCGCACGCCCTCCGGCGTCTCCTACATGCTGGAGAACCGCGAGACGATGATGCAGCTCTTCCCGGAGCTGTTCCAGCAGATCAAGGTGCGGCCGGTCGAGAATTATCCGCAACTGCTGCGCCAGTCGCTGGCGGCTGTGCGTCCGCAGGGCACCAAGGGTGCGCCGACCATCGCGGTGCTGACACCGGGCAGCTACAACTCCGCCTATTTCGAGCACGCCTTCCTCGCCGATCAGATGGGCGTGCAACTGGTCGAGGGCCAGGATCTGCGCGTCGTCGATGGCCATGTCACGATGCGCACCACCGAAGGCTACAAGCAGATCGACGTGCTCTACCGGCGCGTGGACGATGCCTTCCTCGATCCGCTGACCTTCCGGCCGGATTCCGCGCTCGGCGTGCCGGGCATCATGGATGTCTATCGCGCCGGCAACATCACCATCGCCAATGCGCCGGGCACCGGCATTGCCGACGACAAGGCGATCTATTCCTACATGCCCGAGATCGTAGAGTTCTACACCGGCCGCAAGGCGATCCTCGGCAACATCCCGACCTGGCGCTGCTCGGAGCCGGACAGCCTGAAATATGTGCTGGAGCACATCGGCGAACTCGTCATCAAGGAAGTGCACGGCTCCGGCGGCTACGGCATGCTGGTCGGCCCGGCGGCGACCAAGAAGGAATGCCAGGACTTCGCCAAGAAACTCCAGGCCAAGCCCACGAACTACATCGCCCAGCCGACGCTTGCGCTGTCGACCTGCCCGATCCTGACCGAGAAGGGCCTATCGCCGCGCCATGTCGACCTTCGGCCTTATGTGCTGGTCTCCGACCGCATCCAGATCGTGCCCGGCGGCTTGACCCGGGTGGCACTCAAGCAAGGCTCGCTGGTGGTCAACTCCTCGCAGGGCGGGGGGACGAAGGATACATGGGTGCTGGATGATTGAATGGTGGTGAATAGTGAATAGTGAATAGTGAATAGTGAAATGGAGACGTTCTGGTGCCCGGATTGATTGAACCTATGAAGATGACGCGCCGTCGAGCACGATTGCTGAACTATTCACCATTCACCACTCACTATTCACTACTCACTATTCGCTAGCCCGAAGGGCCTGACATGCTTCTTGGCCGCACCGCCAACGGTCTCTACTGGATGAACCGCTATATCGAGCGGGCCGAAAACATGGCGCGCCTGGTCGATGCGGGCTTGCGCATGGCGCTGACGCGCACGCAGAACGCTTCGGAGGAATGGAATTCGGTGCTGCTCAGCGCCGGTTCCGATGTCGCCTTCAGCCAGAAATACGAGGACTACACCGTCGCCAACGTCTCGGATTTCCTGCTGCGCGACACCTCCAATCCGTCGAGCACGATGTCGTCGATCGAGACGGCGCGCAACAACGCGCGCATGGTGCGCACCGCGCTGACGCGCGAGACCTGGGAGAGCATCAACGAAGCCTGGATGTCGCTGAAGCGCATGCTGGCAAGGCCGATCGACGAGCGCGACCTGCCGACGGTGCTCGACGCGATCAAGCGCGAGACGGCGCTGATCCGCGGCTCGTTCTACGGCACCATGCTGCGCAACGAGATCTTCGACTTCTCGCAGCTCGGCACCTATGTCGAGCGCGCCGACAACACGGCGCGCATCCTCGACGTGAAATACTACGTGTTGCTGCCTTCGATCTCCTGGGTGGGCTCGACGCTCGACAATTATCAATGGGAATCGATCCTGCGCTCGGTGTCGGCGCACCGCTCCTACCGCTGGGTCTATGACGCCGACTACAAGCCGACCAACATCGCCGACTATCTGATCCTCAATGTCCGCATGCCGCGCTCGCTCACCTTCTGCTACCGGTTCCTCGGCGAGCATCTGAAATTTCTCGCCGACGACTATGGCGAGCGCCATGCCTGTCACGCTACGGCCGAGAAGATCCAGGCCATGCTGAGGAAGGGCTCGATCAAGGACATTTTCGACCACGGCCTGCACGAGTTCCTGGCCGAATTCATTCGCGACAACACCAGGCTGGGCGACGAGATCGCCCAGGACTACCGGTTCTACTGAGCGCTGAAGGGGCGGGCGCCATGCGGCTCAAGATCATACACCGGACCGAGTACCGCTACGATGCGCCGGTGCAATATCTGCTGCAGCGGTTGCGCCTGCTTCCGGTGAACGGACCGACACAGACGGTCGCATCCTGGGCGATCAAGGTTGATGGCGCGCGCGAGGAAGTGCGCTTCACCGACCATTTCGGCAACGACACGCGACTGGTGAGCGCCGAAGGCGGCCACCACACCATCATAGTCGAGGCGGCGGGCGAGGTGACGACGCGCGACACGGCCGGCGTGTCCGGCGCGCATCATGGTTTCGCGCCGCTCTGGCTGTTCGGCCAGCAAACGCTGCTTACGACCGTCGGCGACGGCATTCGCGAATTGGCAGGCGCGGCGGGCGAGGGGAGCGATATCGAGCGACTGCACCGGCTGATGGGCACGATCCGCGAGCGCGTCGACTACAAGCCGGGCGCGACCAGCGTCGTTACGCCGGCCGAAGAGGCTCTGGCACTGAAGAGCGGCGTCTGCCAGGATCACAGCCACATCTTCGCCGCCGCGGCGCGTGCCATGGGCTTTCCAGCACGCTATGTCAGCGGCTATCTGATGATGGACGCTGCAGTCGAGCAAGCGGCGAGCCACGCCTGGGCGGAAGCGCATGTTCCGGGCCTCGGCTGGGTTGCCTTTGACCCCGCGAACGGTATTTCTCCCGACGAACGTTATGTGAGGGTGGCGACGGGACGCGACTATCGCGATGCTTCGCCGGTATCGGGAATTCTGCTCGGCCAGGCGGAAGAGAAGCTTGCCGTCACCGTGACGGTCGAGCAGTAATTTCGGCCAAGATTCGCTGCCAGAAGAAGAACTATGACCTATTGCGTCGGCCTCAAGATCGATCGCGGGCTCGTGTTCATGTCGGACACGCGCACCAATGCCGGCATGGATTCGATCTCGACCTTCAAGAAGATGCATGTCTGGGAACAGCCCGGCGAGCGTGTCATCGTGCTGATGTCGGCGGGCAATCTGGCCACCACGCAAGCCGTGGTCAGCCTGCTCGACGAGCGTACCAAGGCAATCGGCGATCGCCACGAGAAGCTGCTCGAAACGCCGTCCATGTACCAGACGGTGCGGTTGGTCGGCGATACGGTGAAAGAGGTCATCGCGCAGTCCTCGCCCGCCGGCGACAAGGCCGATTCCTATTTCAACGCTTCCTTCATCCTCGGCGGCCAGATCAAGGGCAGCCCGCCCCGGCTGTTCATGATCTATCCCGAGGGCAATTTCATCGAATCGACCGACGACACGCCGTTCTTCCAGATCGGCGAGACGAAATACGGCAAGCCGATCATCATCCGCGCATATGACCGGGCGATGAGCCTGGCCGAGACGGTGAAGCTGCTTTTGGTTTCCTTCGACTCGACGCTGAAGTCGAACCTGTCGGTCGGCCTGCCGCTCGACCTGCTGTTCCTCGAAAAGGATGCCCTCAAGGTCGCTCTCAAGAAGCGGATCGGCCAGGACGATCCCTATTACCGCACCATCTCAGACGGCTGGTCCAACGCGCTGAAGACGGCCTTCGCCAGCCTGCCGGACTTTCCGGGGTAGTGGACCGATTTGCGTAGCCTCGCTGTATTTAACATGTTAATCAAAAATTGAAAGGCCGACGACCAGCGTTCGGTCGGCTGCCGGGAGGATGCATGGACAACGAAGAATTTCGCGATTGGTCGAGACGCGCCGCCGATTGGGGTGTCGATTACCGTTCCGGCCTGCGTGACCGGCCGGTGCGACCGGCAATCGCGCCCGGCGAAATATTCAGGAGCATCGAGGCCTCTCCGCCTGAAACGGCCGAGCCGATGGAAAAGATCTTCGCCGATTTCGAAACGAAGATCGTGCCCGGCATGACGCATTGGCAGCATCCGCGCTTCTTCGCCTATTTTCCGGCCAACGCGGCGCCGGTTTCGGTGGTGGCGGAATACCTCGTCTCGGCGATGGCTGCGCAGTGCATGCTTTGGCAGACCTCGCCGGCGGCGACCGAGCTCGAGACGCGCATCGTCGACTGGATGCGCCAGGCGCTCGGCCTGCCCGAAGGATTCTCCGGCGTCATCCAGGATTCGGCTTCGTCGGCGACGCTTGCCGCGGTGCTCACGATGCGCGAGCGCGCGCTCGGCTGGCAGGGGAACAGACAAGGTCTCGCCGGGCAGGTGAAACTGCGCGTCTATTCCTCCGACCAGGTCCACACCTCAATCGACCGGGCGATCTGGGTGGCGGGGATCGGCGAGGAAAACCTGGTGCGCGTCCCGGTGGCCGGCCGTTTCCGCGCCATGGACACGGCGGCGCTCGAGGCGGCTATCGTCGCCGATCGCGAGGCCGGCCTGCTGCCGGCGGGCATCATCGCCTGCGTCGGCGGCACCAGCACGGGCGGCACCGACGACATCGCCGCCGTTGTGGCGGTGGCGAAGCGGCACGGCCTCTATCTCCATGTCGATGCCGCCTGGGCCGGATCGGCGATGATCTGTCCGGAATACCGGCATTTCTGGGCGGGTGTCGAAGGCGCCGATTCCATCGTCTTCAACCCGCACAAATGGCTTGGTGCGCAATTCGACTGCTCGATCCAGTTCGTCCGCCAGCCGGAAGACCTTGTGCGCACGCTGGCGATCAAGCCGGAGTTTTTAAAAACGCTGGGCCATGACGGCATCATCAACTATTCGGAATGGTCGGTGCCGCTCGGCCGGCGGTTCCGGGCGCTAAAACTCTGGTTCCTGCTGCGCGCCCATGGGCTGGAAGGCCTGCGCAAGATGATCCGCAACCACGTTGCCTGGAGTGAAGGCCTTGCCGATCGTCTGGCCAGGGAAGGCGACTTCGAGCTCGTCACCGAGCCGATGCTGTCGCTGTTTTCCTTCCGCCATCGCGCCCCGGCGGACGCCGACCCGGACGAGCACAATCTGCGACTGGTCGATGCCATCAACACCGACGGCCGCATCTATCTGACGCAGACCCGCGTCGACGGGCGGGTGGCGATCCGCTTCCAGGCGGGGCAGTTCGAATCGACGGCTGCCGATGTCGACATGGCTTTCGATGTCTTCACCGAGATCGCGCGACAGCTTGCATAAGGTTGTCAGCCGGCTGCGGGTCGGTTTGGCTTTGCAGTCACATGGATTTCGTTAGCCGGCTTATGCCTTTTCATCGCTTTCGTTTTCCGATATAGGCAGGAAAAACGAAAACGGGAGGACTGCCGATGTTTCTTTCGCCGCGCCATGCAGAGATCATCCAGATGGCGAAGGACCACGGCCGGGTGCTGGTCGACGACCTGGCGACACATTTCAGCGTGACGCCGCAGACCATCCGCAAGGATCTCAACGACCTCTGCGACCAGCGGCTGCTGACGCGCATCCATGGCGGGGCGCTGTTTCCCTCCGGCATCGAGAACATGGAATACGAGGCGCGGCGCAAGATCGCCGCCGAGGAGAAGGAGGCGATCGGCCGCGCTGCGGCCAGGCTGATCCCCGACAACGCCTCGCTGTTCATAAATATCGGCACCACGACGGAGGCTGTCTCGAAGGCGCTGCTCGACCATAACGGGCTTATGGTCATCACCAATAACATCAACGTTGCCAATAGGATGCGCATCTATCCTTCGATCGAGGTGGTGATCGCCGGCGGCGTGGTGCGCGGTTCCGACGGCGGCGTCGTCGGCGAGGCTGCGGTCGATTTCATCCGCCAGTTCAAGGTCGACTACGCCGTTATCGGCGCCTCGGCCATCGACCATGACGGCGCGCTGCTCGATTTCGATTTTCGCGAGGTCAAGGTGGCGCAGGCCATCATCGCTAATGCGCGCCACGTGATCCTCGTTTCCGACCAGACCAAATTCGAGCGCACGGCGCCGGTTCGCATCGGCCATCTGTCGCAGGTCAACACTTTTATCACCGATCGTTGCGACATCCCTTCGGTACGCCGGATCTGCGAGGAGGCGGAGGTTCGTTTGATCGAGACAGCGCTCGGATAAGGTCGTTTCACGGGCTTCTCACGCGCCTGTGATATTTCGTTTGACATTCGGATTGAGTTCGAAATAATCCCGCCACGGTTTCGCGAAACACAAAAATGGTGCAATGCGAAATCGTGGAGGAAACTGTGGACGCATCACCGATCCATGACATTTTCGTCATAGGTGGCGGCATCAATGGCTGCGGCATCGCCCGCGACGCCGTTGGCCGCGGATTTTCGGTATTTCTCGCCGAGATGAACGATCTCGCCAGCGGGACGTCCTCCGGTTCGACCAAGCTGATCCATGGCGGGTTGCGCTATCTCGAGTTCTACGAATTCCGCCTGGTGCGCGAAGCCCTGATGGAGCGCGAGGTTCTGTGGAAGAACGCGCCGCATATCATCTGGCCAATGCGCTTCGTGCTGCCCTACGCCAAGGGCCTGCGTCCGGCCTGGCTGATTAGGCTCGGGCTGTTCCTCTACGACCATATCGGCGGGCGCAAGCTGCTGCCGGCGACGAAGACGCTGGACATGGCCACCGACCCGGCCGGCAAGCCGCTTAAGCCGTTGTTCCGCAAGGCCTTCGAATATTCGGACGGCTGGGTCAACGATGCCCGCCTGGTGGCACTCAATGCCCGCGACGCGGCCGACCGCGGCGCCGTGATCCGCACCCGCACCAAGGTGGTCAGCGCGCGCCGCGAGCGCGCGCTGTGGACGATCAAGATCCAGAATGTGCTGACCGGCGAGACCGAGGAAGTCCGCGCCCGCCTTCTGGTCAACGCGGCAGGGCCCTGGGTCGATCAGGTGCTGGCAAAAACGGTCGGCCAAAACGACGTGCACAATGTCCGCCTGGTGCAGGGCAGCCATATCGTCATCGGCAAGAAGTTTGACGATCCGCGCGCTTATTTCTTCCAGAACAAGGACGGGCGCATCATCTTCGCCATTCCTTACGAGGAAGAGTTCACTCTTATCGGCACCACCGACCGCGACTTTCCGGGCGACCCGCATGACGTGAAGATCAGTGATGCCGAGATCGACTATCTCTGCGCCGCGGCAAGCGAATATTTCGCCCAACCGGTCAAGCGTTCGGACATCGTCTGGACCTATTCGGCGGTGCGCCCGCTCTATGACGACGGCGCCTCGAAGGCGCAGGAAGCGACGCGCGACTATGTGCTGAAGGCCGATGGCGGGGAGGGAGCTGCCCCCTTGCTCAATGCCTTCGGCGGCAAGATCACGACGTTCCGCCGGCTGGCGGAATCGATGATGGAGAAGATCGAGGGCTTTCTCGGCAAGCGCGGCAAGCCATGGACCGCCAATGCGCCGCTGCCCGGCGGCGATTTCCCGGCGACCGGGTTCGACGCGCAGGTATCGAAGCTCAAAAGTGCCTATCCGTTCCTCGACCAGCGGCTGGCGCGCAGATACACCCGACTCTACGGCACGCGTGCGCAGAAGCTGCTTGGGCTGGCCAAGTCGAATGCCGATCTCGGCCGCAATTTCGGCGCCGACCTTTACGAGGCCGAGGTGCGCTATCTGGTAGAGAACGAGTGGGCGCTCACCGCCGAGGACGTGCTGTGGCGCAGAACCAAGCGCGGCCTGCAATTCAGCCGCGAACAGACAGCTGCCTTGGAAGAATTCATGCGTGGCCGGCGCCACGTCGCGGCGGCCGAATGAAGGCCGCCCGGTAATGCGCAAGGCCTGGGAGGAGGCGTGATGCTGGAACTGAGGAACGTGACGAAGACGGTCGGCGCGCAGGAGCATATCCGCGACGTGTCGCTGACGCTTCAGCACGGCTCGCTGAACGTTCTCCTTGGGCCGACGCTTTCCGGCAAGACCAGCCTGATGCGGCTGATGGCCGGGCTCGACGCGCCGACCTCCGGCTCGGTCTGGTTCGACGGCAAGGATGTCACCGGACAGCCGGTGCAGAAGCGCAACGTCGCCATGGTCTACCAGCAATTCATCAACTATCCGGCGATGACGGTCTACGAGAACATCGCCTCACCGCTTCGGGTCGCCGGCGTCGAACAGGCCAGGATCGACAAGGAGGTGCGCAACGCCGCCGCACTTCTCAAGCTCACGCCCTATCTCGACCGCACGCCGCTCAGCCTGTCGGGCGGCCAGCAGCAGCGCACGGCGCTTGCCCGCGCCATCGTCAAGAATGCCAGCCTGGTTCTGCTCGACGAGCCGCTCGCCAATCTCGACTACAAGCTGCGCGAGGAATTGCGAGCCGAGCTGCCGAAGATTTTCGCCGCCGCCGGCACCATCTTCGTCTATGCCACGACCGAGCCGCACGAAGCGCTCTTGCTCGGCGGCAATACGGCGACGCTTTCCGAAGGCCGCGTCACTCAATTCGGTCCGACCATCGACGTGTTTCGCAAGCCGGTCGATCTGGTGACGGCAAGGACCTTCGCCGACCCGCCGCTCAACACGATCGTGCTCGCCAAGAAGGGATCGGATTTCCTGCTCGAAGGCGGTGTGAAACTGCCGGTGCCGCCGGAACTGCTCAGTATCCCGGATGCCAGCTACACGATCGGCTTCCAGCCGCACCATCTGTCGCTCGAGCGTCCGAACGCGAGCGCCGTGCCGGTGCGGGCCAAGGTCACCATCACCGAGATCACCGGCTCGGAAAGCTTCGTCCATCTCGACTTCGCGGATGCGCGCTGGGTCATGCTCGCCCACGGCATCCTCGATTTCGAGACCGACGACGAGGTCGAGGTGTTCATCGATCCACGCCACATCATGGTGTTCGACCAGAACGGCCGCGCCGTGACGGCGTCGAAGCTGGCGGCTTGAGGAGGAAGAGATGGCACGCATCGACGTCAACCATATCCGCCACTCCTACCTGCCCAATCCGAAGAAGGATTCGGATTTCGCGCTGAAGGAAGTGCACCACGTCTTCGAGGATGGCGGCGCCTATGCACTCCTCGGGCCGTCGGGCTGCGGCAAGACCACTTTGCTCAACATCATTTCGGGGCTGCTTCACCCCTCACACGGCAAGCTGCTCTTCAACGGCAGCGACGTGACACGGCTGTCGACGCAGGAACGCAACATCGCCCAGGTGTTCCAGTTCCCGGTCATTTACGACACCATGACGGTCTACGACAATCTGGCCTTTCCGCTGCGCAACCGCCGCGTGCCGGAGGCGGACGTCGACCGCAAGGTGCGCGAGACGCTCGACATGATCGATCTCGCCGCGATGGCCAACCGGAAGGCACGCCGGCTGACCGCCGACCAGAAGCAGAAGATATCGCTCGGCCGCGGCCTGGTTCGCTCGGACGTCAATGCCATCCTGTTCGACGAGCCGCTCACCGTCATCGACCCGCATATGAAATGGGTGCTGCGCTCGCAGCTCAAGCAGCTGCACCGCCGCTTCGGCTACACCATGGTCTATGTCACACACGACCAGACCGAAGCGCTGACTTTCGCCGACCGCGTCGTGGTCATGTATGACGGCGAGATCGTGCAGATCGGCACGCCGGCCGAGCTGTTCGAGCGGCCGCGCCACACCTTCGTCGGCTATTTCATCGGCTCGCCGGGCATGAACGTGCTGCCGGTTGCGCTTGAAGGCAAGACGGCGATGCTCGGCGCGCAGCGCATCGAGCTGCCGGGCGCGCCCAAGGCCGAAGCCGGCCCCGTCGAACTCGGCATCCGTCCCGAATATGTGCGGCTCGGCCGCGAAGGGATGGCCGTGTCCGTCAGCAAGGTCGAGGACGTCGGCCGCCACAAGGTGGTGCGCGCCAATCTGGAAGGCCGGGAAATCGCGGCCGTTATCGGCGAGGACGACGAGGTGCCGGCCGAACCCAAGGTCCGCTTCGATCCGGCCGGCATCAACATCTATGCCGATTCATGGCGCGTCGAGATGGGGGCATAGATGGAAAAGACCTGGAACAACAAGGCCTGGTTCCTTGTCCTGCCGATGTTGGTGCTGGTGGCGTTCTCGGCCGTCATCCCGCTGATGACCGTCGTCAACTATTCGGTGCAGGACACGTTCGGAAACAACGTCTTCTTCTGGGCCGGCACCGAGTGGTTCGAGGATCTGCTGGCCTCCGACCGCTTCTGGGAAGCGATGGTGCGCAACCTGATCTTCTCCTTCATCATCCTGGCGATCGAGGTGCCGCTCGGCATCTTCATTGCGCTTAACATGCCGAAGAAGGGCTGGGGCGTGCCGGTCTGCCTGGTGCTGATGGCGCTGCCGCTGCTCATCCCGTGGAACGTCGTCGGCACGATCTGGCAGGTCTTCGGCCGCAATGACATCGGCCTGCTCGGCTACTACGTCAACGCGTTCGGCATCGATTATAACTACGTCCAGGATCCGTTCGATGCCTGGGTCACCGTCATCATCATGGATGTCTGGCACTGGACGAGCCTTGTCGTGCTGCTGTGCTATGCCGGCCTGGTCTCGATCCCGGACGCCTTCTACCAGGCGGCCAAGATCGACGGCGCCTCGCGCTGGGCAGTGTTCCGCTACATCCAGTTGCCGAAGATGCAGCGGGTGCTGCTGATCGCGGTTCTGCTGCGCTTCATGGACAGCTTCATGATCTACACCGAGCCCTTCGTCGTCACCGGCGGCGGTCCCGGCAACTCGACCACCTTCCTGTCGATCGACCTCGTCAAGACGGCGCTCGGTCAGTTCGATCTCGGTCCGGCGGCCGCCATGTCGCTGGTCTACTTCCTGATCATCCTGCTGTTGTCGTGGGTGTTCTACACCGTGATGACCAACTACGACGCGGAGCGCTGAGATGACGGGCGTAAACGAAACGACACGCGTGAGCGAAACGGCGGTCACCGAAGTAGGCAGCACGCTGTCGCAGGACGAAGTGGCGAAGTTGATGCGGCGCCGCGGCGAGGAATCGCGCTGGTGGTGGATCGTGCCGACGATCTACATCATCGTGCTGCTCCTGCCGATCTACTGGCTCATCAACATGAGCTTCAAGACCAACCAGGAGATCATCTCCTCGCTGACGCTCTTTCCGCATGAGCCGACGCTGCGCAACTACAAGATCATCTTTACCGATGCGTCCTGGTATTCGGGCTACCTCAATTCGATCACCTATGTGGTGATGAACATGGTGATCTCGGTGGCCGTGGCGTTGCCGGCGGCCTATGCCTTCTCGCGTTACCGCTTCCTCGGCGACAAGCACCTGTTCTTCTGGCTGCTCACCAACCGCATGGCGCCGCCGGCGGTGTTCGCGCTGCCGTTCTTCCAGCTCTATTCGGCCTTCGGGCTCATCGACACGCATATCGCGGTGGCGCTGGCGCACTGCCTGTTCAATGTGCCGCTGGCGGTGTGGATCCTGGAAGGCTTCATGTCCGGGGTGCCGAAGGAGATCGACGAGACCGCCTATATCGACGGCTACTCCTTCCCGCGCTTCTTCGTAAAGATCTTCATGCCGTTGATCGCAAGCGGCATCGGGGTGGCCTGCTTCTTCTGCTTCATGTTCTCATGGGTGGAGCTCCTGATCGCCCGCACGCTGACGACGACCGATGCCAAGCCGATCGCCGCCACCATGACCCGCACCGTCTCTGCCGCCGGCATGGACTGGGGGCTGCTGGCCGCGGCCGGCGTGCTGACGCTGATCCCCGGCGCGCTCGTGATCTGGTTCGTCCGCAACTATATCGCCAAGGGCTTCGCCCTGGGAAGGGTGTGATCCATGAACCTCGACTTCTCCTGGATGGCGTGGACCTGGCCGACGGCCGCCTTCTTCATCGTCATTGCGCTGATGCTTTGCGGCATGGGCGTGTGGGAATATGTCTCGCCGGGCGGCAATCCGCGCGTCGGCGTGCTGCGCTTCGAGACGACGCGCGGCGACCGCCTCTTCGTTTCGCTGCTCGGCAGCGCCTTTATCCATCTCGCTTGGCTGGGTCTCGTTGGGCCCAACCTGTGGTGGGCTCTCGCTCTCTCCGTGGTCTACGCGATTGGCGTATTCCGATACGTATAGAGGGGGAAATAGTTGGAGCGGCCGCGTGCTGGCGGCCACTCCAGATCGCACTTGAAACCTAAGACTGGAGGAGACACATGCGAAGGCAATTTCTAACATCAACGACCGCCCTTGTTCTATTGCTCGGGGCTGGCCATGCCTATGCCGGGATGGACGAGGCAAAAGCCTTTCTGGACAAGGAGATAGGCGACCTGTCGACGCTTTCGCGCGCCGATCAGGAAAAGGAAATGCAGTGGTTCATCGACGCAGCCAAGCCGTTTGCCGGCATGGACATCAAGGTCGTGTCGGAAACCATCGCCACCCATTCCTATGAATCGCAGGTGCTGGCGCCGGCCTTTTCCGCCATCACCGGCATCAAGGTCACGCACGACACGATCCAGGAGGGCGACGTCGTCGAGAAGATCCAGACCCAGATGCAGACCGGCCAGAATCTTTATGACGGCTGGGTCAACGACTCCGACCTGATCGGCACGCACTGGCGTTACCAGCAGGTGCGCAACCTGACGGACTGGATGGCGGGCGAAGGCAAGGACGTCACCGATCCGATGCTCGATGTCGACGACTTCATCGGCAAGTCGTTCACCACCGCGCCTGACGGCAAGCTCTACCAGCTGCCCGACCAGCAGTTCGCGAACCTCTACTGGTTCCGCTACGACTGGTTCAACGACGAGAAGAACAAGGCGGACTTCAAGGCCAAGTACGGATACGACCTCGGCGTGCCGGTCAACTGGTCGGCCTATGAGGACATCGCCGCCTTCTTCACCGGCCGCGAGATCGACGGCAAGAAGGTCTTCGGCCATATGGACTACGGCAAGAAGGATCCGTCGCTGGGCTGGCGCTTCACCGACGCGTGGCTGTCCATGGCCGGCAATGGCGACAAGGGTATTCCGAACGGCAAACCGGTCGACGAATGGGGCATCAAGGTCGACGAGAATTCGCGTCCCGTCGGCTCCTGCGTCGCCCGCGGCGGCGACACCAACGGTCCGGCCTCGGTCTACGCCATCCAGAAGTATCTCGACTGGCTGAAGGCCTATGCGCCGCCGGAAGCGCAGGGCATGACCTTCTCCGAATCGGGCCCGGTGCCCTCACAAGGCACGATCGCGCAGCAGATCTTCTGGTACACCGCCTTCACCGCTGATATGGCCAAGCCCGGCCTGCCGGTGGTCAACGAGGACGGCACGCCGAAATGGCGTGTCGCGCCGTCGCCGCACGGCGTCTACTGGAAGGACGGCATGAAGCTCGGCTACCAGGACGCGGGTTCCTGGACGCTGATGAAGTCGACCCCGACCGATCGCGCCAAGGCCGCGTGGCTCTATGCGCAGTTCGTGGTGTCGAAGACGATCGACGTGAAGAAGAGCCATGTCGGTCTCACCTTCATCCGCGACTCCACCATCCACGACAAGAGCTTCACCGAACGGGCTCCGAAACTTGGCGGCCTCGTCGAGTTCTACCGTTCGCCGGCACGCGTGCAGTGGACCCCGACCGGCACCAACGTTCCGGATTATCCGAAGCTGGCGCAGCTCTGGTGGCAGAACATCGGCGACGCTTCTTCCGGCGCCAAGAGCCCGCAAGAAGCGATGGACTCGCTCTGCGGCGACCAGGAGAAGGTGCTCGAGCGTCTCGAGAAGGCGGGCGTGCAGGGCGACATCGGCCCGAAGATGGCCGAGGAGCACGACCTCGACTACTGGAACAAGGACGCCGTCTCGAAGGGCAACCTTGCGCCGCAGCTCAAGGTCGAGAACGAGAAGGACAAGCCGATCACCGTCAACTACGACGAGCTGGTGAAGAGCTGGCAGAAGTAACTGCATGACGTGGGCGTGCTTGCCCATGTAGGAAATGCGGGGGAGGCGGCTTTGCCGTCTCCCCTGTTGCATGAGGAGTGGAGGGAACGGAATGAGCGGTTTTGTGCTGGCCATCGATCAAGGGACAACATCGACCAGGGCGATCCTGTTCGACGACAGGATGAAGGTCGCCGGCATCGGCCAGCAGGAATTCACACAGCATTATCCGGCTTCCGGCTGGGTCGAGCATGACCCGGAAGATATCTGGGCAAGCGTGGTCGCGACGGTGAAGGCGGCGCTGAAGGCCGCTGGCCGCGCGGCATCGGATGTGGCCGCGATCGGCATCACCAACCAGCGCGAGACCGTCGTCATTTGGGACAAGGCGACCGGCAAGCCGATCCACAATGCCATCGTCTGGCAGGACCGGCGAACAGCGCCGCTTTGCCAGAAATTGAAGAAGCAAGGGCTGGAGAAGACATTCACGCGCAAGACCGGGCTGCTGCTCGATCCCTATTTCTCCGGCACCAAGATCGCCTGGATGCTGGAGAAGGTGAAAGGCGCGAGGAAGCGCGCCGAGAAGGGCGAATTGCTCGCCGGCACCATCGACAGTTTCCTGATCTGGCGGCTGACCGGCGGCAAGGTGCATGCCACCGACGCCACGAATGCCTCGCGGACGCTGGTCTACAACATCGAGAAGAACGTTTGGGACGACGAGCTGCTGTCCATCCTGAAGATACCCGCCGCGATCCTGCCGCAGGTGAAGGACTGCGCCGATGATTTCGGCGTCACCGAGAAGAGCCTGTTCGGCGCCGAGATGCGGATCCTCGGCGTCGCCGGCGACCAGCATGCAGCGACCATCGGCCAGGCCTGTTTTGAGCCCGGCATGATGAAATCCACCTACGGCACAGGCTGCTTCGCGTTGCTCAACACCGGCGCCGACCTAGTGCGTTCGAAGAACCGGCTCTTGACCACGATCGCCTACCGGCTGAACGGCAAGACCACCTATGCGCTTGAGGGTTCGATCTTCATCGCGGGTGCTGCCGTGCAGTGGCTGCGCGACGGCATCAAGGTGATCGGCAAGGCTGAACATAGCGGCGCGCTCGCGGCGACGGCCGATCCGGCGCAACAGGTCTATCTGGTGCCGGCCTTCGTCGGGCTCGGCGCGCCGCACTGGGACGCGGATGCGCGCGGCGCCATCTTCGGTCTTACCCGCAATTCGGGTCCCGCAGAATTCGCCCGCGCGGCGCTGGAATCCGTCGCCTTCCAGACGCGCGACCTGCTCGACGCCATGCGCAAGGACTGGAAGGGCGCTTCCGCCAAAACCGTGCTTCGGGTCGACGGCGGCATGGTGGCGTCCGACTGGACCATGCAGCGTCTCGCCGACATTCTGGATGCGCCGGTCGACCGTCCGACGATCCTGGAGACGACCGCGCTGGGCGCGGCCTGGCTTGCCGGATCGGAAGCCGGTGTGTGGCCGAAAGCGAAGGATTTCGCCAAGACCTGGGCGCTCGATAAGCGCTTCAAGCCGGACATGGATGGAGCCACTCGCTTGGCGAAGCTCGCGGGCTGGCGTGATGCTGTGCGGCGCACGCTAAGCGTGCAATAAGATAAGCAGGCAGGCCAGGCTGAGGGTAGGGCGTGAAGCATCCGGACTGGTATCCAGCATGGCGCGATGAGGCGTTCGACCAGCTAAACGAAAAGAACGGTCGCTTGCAGGAAGAATTCCGCCTCGGCAGTTGGTCGCGCTACGACTACGACTTGACGACCGGGAAGCTGCTTTTTTGGCAGACGGTGTCGTGAAGGTCGTCGCCGAAATACAGATTGCCGGCTCTACAAGCGCCAAGGCGGGCAACTGGCTCTGGGCTTGGGCAAATTCAAATTTGCCGGGCGACCTTCTCAGCGACGCCAAACTGGTTCGGTCGTTCGGCGAGGAGAAGGGCATAGACGAACTGGCTCAGGCTTATGTGATAGACACTGCCAATGACCTCGAAGCACTTGGTTGGGAACTGACCGGTGCGATGGTCCGGATTTGCAACGGGCTTGGGGCCTATCGCTCACCGCGCGGTGAAGGCGGAGGCCTGTATCTGGTTCTCAAAAGCATCAGCTGGGCTACCTGACTCTCAAAAGAAAGCTCGCGCCGCGGCGCGAGCTCGGTCAACGACCCTGGGCACTGGCTAGAAGCCGTTAGTAAGGCGAAATGCATTCACGGCGCGGACCGTAATTGGGCTGGAAGGTATTGTCCGAAGCACGGTACGAGCGATAGTGGTCATAGCACCACTGCACGTGCGCATCGCCGCGGTAGATACGGTTCTGGTTGTTGATGATGGCGCCGGTAATCAGCGCGCCGGTGGCGAAGGCTGCCAGCGGAAACCAATAATCGCCATGCCGGCGATAGCCGCGATGATACTCACGATAGCCGCGATGGCCGTTCCACCAGACGGCGCCATCACGACGCGAGAAATTGCGGTTGAAGCTGCGGTGCCTTCTCCAATCCCGATACTGCACGGTCTGGACATCCGACGAGAGCCCTTGGGGTTGTGGCACATAAGCTGGCTGAGCGTTGACTGGCGCCATCTCCGCCGCGACGAACGACGCCGAGAGGGCGGCTGCCAGCAGGCCCGATGCGATCCGGTTCATCAATCTTCTCCTCGAAAAGGGGTTGGACGTCCCTATGGGGGAGAAACGGCCTAGGGTTGCAACAATTCCCGCCGCGATCGCAGCCCTTTGTTATTGTAGAGACTTCTGAAATGACTGGTGGACGGCGGCCTGGCCCTTTTCTTGCGGCCTGGCGTGGTTCCCCCTTGGCGAAAACATCTGCGGCGCGCGCCTATGGAAACCCCGCAAAACTCCGGCAGGAAAGCCATCTTTTTCCGGTTGACCGGTCGCGGCACTCTCCCTATGTTCCGCGCAATTTCGAGGGCGGCGTTTCCAGCCCGCGGGAGCGCGTAGCTCAGCCGGTAGAGCAACTGACTTTTAATCAGTAGGTCATGGGTTCGAATCCCATCGCGCTCACCAATAAATTCAATAACTTAGGCGAATTTTGGAGCGCTTTTTGTGCGCCACTAGATTTACCAAAATTACCGCATTTCCGAGTTTCCTGAGGTTAGCCGGGATTCTCTGGCGCACAAATGGCGCATGGAAGCCCGCGCTAGCGGTAACAGGGCGCACGAGGAGTAAGGTGCAAATTGGAAAGCTATGCGATCGAGAAAGAACTTTCGCCTCATACCGAACAGCCCGTGTGGGCGCTCTATCATGTTCGCGAAGATGGTACCCGCGGACTTGTGAACAGATATCTGGCTGAGGAACAGGCTCTGTATATGCAAACCCACTGGATGGATGTTCTGCAGGAGCGCGAGCGGTACCAGATCGACCCTGTTTATCGACGTGAGCGCGATGCTGCAGACGCGTGCGAAGCAGCCAGGCAACGGCGGGGTGAACTCGCTGGAAAGATCGGCTTGGCCGTCGTTACCTCGGCAATAGTCGGGCTTCTAGTATTGATAGCAGGGCAGGGAGGCAGTGGGGGTCAATACGACGACGACGACGGCTGTTCGGTATATTGGCGCTGTTAGTGTCCTCCGCGGGGGGCGTCACCAGCCGAGGCGCCTTGTTTCAAACACCATTGACTGTCATACACCCGCCAGCAGTCGCCGCTGGCGAGGAACGTCCCTTCAGATAGTCGGTGAGGTTCCGCCCGAAGGCGCACGCTGCAATTTGAGCCGATCGACGGCGCGATGACCATGAATGTACCGGCATCACGCAGAGTCTCGGCAACGAAGGGAAGCGGGCGAGAGCCCGCTTTTTTGTTGTTTGTGCTGCAACCCCGCTGAAGCGGGGCTTTTTGGTATCCGGCTATTCAGTCGTCAAAGCCAGGATCAGCCACGTCTTCCGCAAAGAACCAGTCCTGCGCCGCTACGCCCTTGCGGTCGAACTGGACGAGGTAAGAGGTGCGCCCGTCCGGCAGTCTACTCGTCCCAACGACGGCGCCGGTCATCGTCACGATCGCGCCAAGCGCCAGCCCACTTTCATTAACCGTCTGCGCATCCATGGTGTTGCTCGGCCGCAATAGCGCGTCAAGGCTTCCCGCTCGCGCTCGCGTTCCAGCCGATCCAGCCGATTAGATCTCGGGCAACTGCTGTCAGTGATCTCAGTCTCGCCTGGGGCTCGCCTACGTTCAGCCCGGCGACCGTGGCTGGGTGGCGGGTTTGGCCGCCGGGCCGAGCCGGAAAACGGGGTTAGGTTCGCCGGCCGGTGGGGTTATAGGCCAGCTTGCGGCGCTGCCAACTTGGCAAAACTAGGGTGTTTGGCTTGCTCTATTCACAAATTGGATGAGCCCAGAGTCGCGACCCGAAGTATGCCTGCCCTGTTCCGATTCCGAGCCCCTGCCGGTTAGGCCCGGCGGCCGAACCCCAAGCCCCCCGCCCTCGACCGCCGGACCGCTTGTGACAGCGCGCTAACGATTGCCATCAGCGGAAGGCCATATCTGCCTGTCGCCCAGCATTAAGCGGTAGCGCCGGTCCAGATGACGGATGACCTCGTTCGCTTCGGCCGTCGTGTAAAAGATGGCTATGCCTTCCACCGATTTGCCGTCGACGCGCTCAAGGCGATAAGCATCCTGCCGCGGAGTGTCTTTGTAGGGCAATGATAAACGCTCCCCAAGAAGGGTATTTTAGGCGCGTTTCATGAACATTTCTTTAGGCGGCAAAGCGAGCAGCTATCTAGTCGAACGGCCTCTGCAGCGCAGCCGGATTTCCGCCGAGAAGGCTAGATGTGCTATTGAATATTCGGCAGATCATCCGATCTGCCCGATTATCGAGGGAGGATGTCATATGCCAACGTTCATAGTCACAGGCTCCTATTCAGCCACGGCAGCGATGGGAATGATTGACAATCCATCGAACCGAGAAAAGGCAGCCCGTGCCATCTTTGAAGCAGCAGGCGGGAAACTGCATTCTTTCTACGTCACGACGGGCGAAACTGACTGGATGGCAATTACGGAATTCGACGACGGTGCTGACCTGATCCCCGCACTTCTCGTCGTCGGCGCATCGGGAGCGGTATCGAATGTCAAAACCGTGCGAGCATACACGGGCGCGGAATTCAAGGCGGCCCAGGAGAAGGCGGGCAAAATCGCGTCTTCCTACAAATCCCCGGTAAAATAAGCTGGTTGAAACATCTCTGGCAGCGGATCGAACCTCCGCTGCCAGAACCGGTCGTTCCGCCTTTTGGCCGCTGGGCCGCCGGCCGGCGCGCTTCATCCGGTGGTTTGGGACGGGGTCGGTGAGGAATTGGCAAATGAAAAGCCCGTCCCACCAAGGCTTAGGCGGAAACGGGCTTTCCAAGTTTTCTGGCGCCTCGAGGGGGGTGGGAGCGCGGCGCCGCGCATAAAACCGCCAGCCAAATATCTGGTTCCATCCCTCAATGCAATTTTTTGCTCGGCAGGCGAAAGCCGCTTCGATCCGATGCAATTTTTTGCTCGGCAGGCGAAAGCCGCTTCGATCCGGCGCGCCGAAATGGAAATGAAGCTTCGGGGTCACGCCATATGACGAAGGCGCCTGGTCATACTGCCGGGCGGCACGGCGATCATCATCCGCGAGGAACTCGCCGAAACGCGCGGCCCGACCCTCTCGGCTGGTGTTGCTGCTCTCCTCGGAGAGGAAACTGACTCGGTCACCGGTCGACGCCAGCGGGCCTCAGAGCAGAGCAAGCTGGTGGCCGACCTTGGTATGGCTATCGACATAGTCAGCCAGCGCCTCCGTGAGCGGCGCGATATCGCTAAACGCCCGTTCATCGCTGCTATCCGACCGGAATATGACCGGCGCGCTGCCGAAGTAGCCGCGGCGATTGAGGCTGCTCAAAAGCCATTGCGAGAGCTTGAGTCGCTGCGCCTCGATTTCGAAGCGCATGATGTCGCGTTTCTTGGCGTTGAGGTCGTGAAGCTGTGCTTCGAGCTTTGCGAATTCCGGGTCGACATCGCCCAGTTCAGGCATGACGAAGGGCTTACCAGTGATGACGTCGGGTTTCTTGAAAATGGAAGCCATCATTTTTCTCCAAAAAGGTTCTTCGCGACGAGCGCGATTGCTGAGCCAGGAATGCGCGTCGATCGCCGCTGCTTGTGGCCCTGCCAATGGTCAGGCACGCTTCCTACTGGCTGGAATCGAGCGGCGCCTTCAGGCAGATGGAACACCACCTCTGGCCACGTTTCGACCACCTCAAGGTCGGATACGATGGCACCCGGATCCCTAGCTGCGTTCCAAATCTGGCCGTGCAGGATGTCGAACGCCGTCACCCTTGCCGGTCGAATGTTCTCTGGCATGACGGCAACGTCGATCCCGTTTGGTACTGTATCGGCAAGTTCGACAGTCACGTCGCCGACTCGGGGCACCGAAGCACCGGATGCCACGGCGAGTAGCAGGAGTGCGAAATCAGCCTCATTGATTTCAACCGACACGAACGGCGCACCTGGCTCAAGGAGTCCTTCCTCGAGTAGGCGGCGATCGACTTGACGGGTTCGAGCGGTTGGAAATCCGCAATAGGTTTCAAGAGCCGCCGGTACGGCGGCGAGCTTAGCCATTTTTGATTGTCCTTTTGTGTGGTGCGCGAAACGCGCATGCGATGAGCAAATAAAAAGCCACCGCTTCCGAATGCGCAACGAAAGCGGCGGCAATGTTTCCGCCTGGCCTACTGAGCCAATGACGGGTGCGCCGGTTGCGCTGGCAACGCAGTTCCGGCGAAGCGCGGCGCGCCTGGGGGGCAGCGCTGAACTACTTCCTATAATTACAATATAGCAAAACTCTGCAATGACCCTCGTGCGAAGTCAGAAACACTAACAAAATCAAGCAGCGATGAGTCGTCTTCTGTTGTCATTTGCCGGGGCCAGCACGCGCATTCTTCGCGTTGCTTCAAGTTTGGCGCATTCCGAACATGCAGCACGCACCACCTCGATCACCTCCCATTCCGGTAAGATGTCGACATCCCGCTCCGCCATTCGGGCGCAAAGCTCCAAACCAGCGCGCAGTCGGATGCGGCCAGCCTCAGCCTTATGTCTCTGAGGTATCTGCCACGCCGGGGCAAGCTCTGCCATTTCCGCTCCGTTCAACGCGCGCCAAACGACGCGGGCCAGCGGTCCTAGTGTGCGGAACCGGCTCCGTAAGCGGATGGCCCGATCAGCGGTGGCTTCGGCCGGCCATAGCGCTTCGGGATCCCGGCTGCCCGATGGCACCATAGCGCCAGTGGAGGTGCGCACGCGCACGCCGTCGACAAGCGCGCTGGCGCTCGCCTCGATGTCCATCTGGAACCAATCCGCGGCAGTCACGTGACGCGCTTGGATGCGGCCTGCAACATGCTCTTCGGCGAGCGGCCTGCGGGGCGCTATGGGTGGCCTGATTGTGGCCCCGAGCACAGCCACAGACGCGATGTAGTGGCGTGCCGTCGCGCGGGCCGACAAAGGCGACAGAAGCAACAGCAACGGCAGCGAAGCCTGTTCTAGAGGCTTCGGTTTCCAGCCATTCCAATGGCGCGTTGGATCCGTGTAGCGCTTCGCAAAGCGGCACAGGCCGCCAAGCCAATATTGGTCAACTGGTCGGGGCTCTGAGGCGGCCCGCGGTTGCCGTGGCCGCATGATGGCGCCGTCCGGGATTGGGCGGCCAGTGAGCGAGGCGAACGCCTGCCAGGGTATCCTTTTGCCAAGGCGCGCGCCGAAATATCCGGCCGGTTGGCCCGTCAGGTCTAGTTGCTGTTCCATCATGCGGGTCTTTGTTCCCCAGGCTAAAGAACCGGCCGCCAGAGCCGGTAGTGCCGCCCCGCAAGAGGCGTGGTTAAGAAATCATTGTGCAGCGCAATAAAATTGTTGCATTGCACACGTCTGCGCTTTAGAAATTGCTAATAGGCCCTTTGGGCGGGCCGGGCGGGGGTTGTCGCGGCTCTCCAGCAACGGGGAGCCGCGGCTTCCCTAAAAGCGCTACGCGGCAGCCTTGTCGGCTGGCCGTTCGTTATCGTTGTCGGCCTGCTTCAAATCCGGTCGGATTTTCCAGAATTCCGCCCAACTCAATCGTCTGCCGCGATAGGCGCCGTCAAAGCGGGCAGTGGTTGCGGCGGTTGGATTGTCGAAAAGTGTTGTCATGCTGCGTCCTCCACGTCGTCGTTGAATTTCGCGGCCCAAACCTTGGCCATCTCCCGAGCCGTGGTTTGCGCCTTCGGGACCACAGAGAATTTTGGGACGAACTTGACTGACCTCGCGACGCTTGGTGCTGGCTTCCATGGTCGTTGGACATGGTTGTCAGCGGTTATGAGGATGCAGCGTGACCTTGCCCCTTTGATCTAATCCGGTTTGAAGTTCGTTCTGGCCCAT